>JACPJR010000028.1 GCA_016187565.1 Candidatus Woesearchaeota archaeon | reverse complement strand
GGCGAGTGGATGTTCCCCTTTCAGGTATGGTTAAGGACATCGTCTATCCCAGCCTCTTTAATATTACGGTACAGCCAGAACAGCCAACGGTTGATGATAGTATTCTCATTACCGCACAGGCAACTGATGATTCAGGTATTGCCTCGGTTCTTCTTAATTATTCGCTTGGAGAGAATTTCTCTGTCCTCGAGATGTATGCACAAGGAAATGATACCTATGAACAGGTCATTGATCCCTCTCGGGCTACAGGAAATCTTACCTTCCAGATTATTGCAATTGATCTTGATAATAACACGAATGTATCAGACTGGTATGTTCGTGAGATCTTTTCTCCTATCATGAATATTGAACCCGAAAATGTGGCCATAGGTCCTGTAGCTATTGGAGAAATTGTTGATCAAAATATTACCTTCACGAATAAGGGGAGTTCTTCCCTTTCCGCAACTCTTTTCGTGCCTTCCTTTGTTAGTGAAGTGAATGGTTCATCAGGAGATCTTTGCACGAGTCCCTTTATTGCAACCGGCGATGATGATGGACGGATCTATCTGCTTCCGATCTATCCTAATGGTAGTGTGGGACAGGAAACATTCATTGGACAGCAAAATCCCCTGGTAAGGGGTATTGGCATCGGTGATTTTGATGGTAACCGCAACTGTGATCTTGTTGTTGCCGATGGCTCTGGCACTCTCCAGCTTTATCCTCAAGTAAGCAACTGGACCTTGAGTAACCCTCAACTCATTGGAAATTTCACTGCAAATGACTATGGAATGGACATGGCTGTTGCTGATTTTAATAATGATAGAAATATGGACGTGGCTCTTTCCGGCAATGATGATGTATTGCTTCTATTCTTGGGCCTTGGAAACGGATCTTTTGGTGAACCTACATTCCTTGCTCTGCAGGGATACGGAAGGGGGAAAGATGCTGGGGATGTGGATCATGATGGAAACAATGATCTTGTTGTTGGAACCTCAGGACAGGATCTCGAGTTTTACCGTGGTCAGGGGAATGGGTCATTTTCATCAAGAGAGAAAATCCCTTATCCTTTTTACGATACTTATACCGTCATTCTTGGAGACTTTGATAATGATCATCACCTTGATATAATTTCATCTACCTATTGGTATTATGATACACTCAATTTCCTTAAGGGTTATGGAAATGGGAGTTTTGCAGCATATCAACCGATAGATGTTGATCTTAATAATTACATCCGAGGAGGAGATGCCATTGATCTTAATCGTGATGGTAATCTTGATCTTATTGTTAGTAATGCTGATTGGCAAGGGCGTGTTTATCTCTTAGAGGGAAAAGGAAATGGCAGCTTTGGAGCACCCGTCCAACTTGGCTATGTTTCTGGAAGTTATCGATGGGGAATTGCAACACCGTACTCTGATAATGGTATGCTGATCACTGTTGATGCGAATAGCCAGGCAATCATACCCTTGAAAGTCTCTACCCAATTACCAGGCGGCTACAATGATTCTCTTGTTGTACGAAGCAATGATCCACGACAACAATTCGTTGCTCTTCCCTTCACGCTCGATGTTCGAGATGATGATCCTCCTATTCTGGAGACCATAACAACCATCACTCAGCCACTCTATGTCATGGACAATGTTACCATTGAGACAACAATTCATGATAATAGTGGCATCAAAAACAGGACGCTTCTCTTTAGTCAAGGAGAAGGCCCATTCCAGTATATCACCATGGATCATGTTTCAGGAACATTGCGGAATGGAACCTATCGAGGGATTATCCCTGCAACAGTAGTTCCTATGAATGTTACCTATGCGGTTATGGCTGAGGATCTTGGCTCCTTTGTTATTTCCTCGTCGAACATCACCTATCGAACAACGACCTCTCCTGTTATTACCAATGTCAGCTGGAATCCAGCGTATCCGAATGTCAATGAGCCGATTACTCTCAGCGCGATCATTACTGATGATCGTCAAGTAGTTGAGGCAATCCTTTCCTACAATCTGAGCTCGGGAGAAACAGCAAATCTGACTCTTATTCCGACGAATGTCTCACCGCAGTATTCTGCACTCCTTCCCTCTGTTAATGAGACAACAGAGGTCCAATTTGTGATGACAGCAACGGACGATGATAACTTTACCAGTCAAAGTCAGCAGTATGCTTTTATCATTGATGGAGAGAGTCCTACGATTCAATATGTTACTCTTGATCCAGAATTTCCCAATGCAACGACAACGGTAATAGCGCGAGCGAAACTGGATGATAATGTCGGCATTGCGAATGCAACACTTTTCTATCATTATCTGGATAATAATATGACCTTTGAAGAACCCATGAGTCCCGTACATCCGCTGGAAGAGATCCAGAATAGTTCTGGCCAGACTAATCTTCCAGCAGATTATCTGTATTGGGACACCTATAACGGAGCATACATTAACGATGGTGGGCAGGATGCCTATGACGGGATGTATTACTTACGTCTTAATGACCGTATGTACTCTGCATACGCCTCTCTGTGGGAGGCAAATGGGAGAGAGATTGTTTTTGCACCCCAAGACCTTGATGGTCTCATGGTACAACGAAAATTCTACGCTCCTCAGTCGGGCTACTGGGCTAGGTATCTTGATGTTATCAGTAATCCGAGCAATGCTACCCGTACCGTCACTCTTGATATTTACGGAAATCTCGGATCAGATGGTGCAACTATTACCTGGGCTACTGAGGAACGATGGTTGGGCACTGATGATTATAATGCAACAGGAGATCCGACACTTGCTCATGTGTATGGTAATGATGCAACAGTTAGTCGAGTAAGTGATGGTCTCACTATTTCACAGGTGGTAAGTATTCCAGCAAACGAATCTCTTGCATTTGTCACCTTTGCCATAAAAGTTCCTGATCAAAGCATTGCTCGTGCTCTTGCTGATGAGATTAACGAGGGATTTGAAAACGAGCTGAATGAGTACAATGAATTTCTCTCTGGAAGTGAATTAGCTGCTATTCATAACTGGGATATTTCACGTAGGGTAATAAACAGGGTAATGGGTTGGGTAGGAACTATTTTACCCTCAAACCACTCGGTCAATGTCAGTTTCTTTATTGCTGTTTCTGATTATGCGAGCAATGGAATAACCTCTGCTCCCTATGGGTATTTTGCCGATGGTGAGCCTCCGGTTATTCTGAATGTAAGCTCTGACATTGACCGAATAACTCCGCTTGAGAATGTTACCATTGAAACGTTTGTTGCTGATGCAGGCGGTATGCGAGAGGTTCATTTATGGTACACCTTTGAGAACAGTTCTCCCCTGGCTATTTTGATGAACCAAACAGAAGGAGACCTCTTTGCAGG
Source organism: Candidatus Woesearchaeota archaeon (assembly GCA_016187565.1). Lineage (NCBI taxonomy): Archaea > Nanobdellati > Candidatus Woesearchaeota > Candidatus Woesearchaeota archaeon. The sequence continues at coordinate 41,020 of JACPJR010000028.1, read as the reverse complement.
ACGATTTATGGGAACGATTCCTCCAACAAATATTCCCCTGAATGTAACTTATCGTATAGAGGCAATTGATCGTTCTGCGCAAGTTTCACAAAGTTCAGTCTTTTCATACCTCACCACAACTGCTCCTATCATTAACCAGCTTACCACGGTTCCACCGCTCTTTAGCAATCGGAGCTTTACGCTCTACCTCCTTGCAAATATTACTGATGTTGATGATAATCTCGTTGGCGTAAACTTTAGTCTGTATGATCCTTTTGGACAGGTTATTCTTGATAATGTTGCTGGACAGAGGGATGGTGACCTCTTTACCTCACCAACTGTTTTTGTAGATCTCCTTGGTGTTTGGAATTATACAGTTCTTGCGATTGATGCAGACCAGAATGTGGTTACTCAAGAGAACACTTTTTTTGTCGACCAGATCTACATTGACCAGACGATCGATCCCTCAACAGTTTATCCCTTATACCCTGTTACCATTGATGGTAATCTGAGCCTTGTAAATGGTAGTCCCCTGGTTAACCAAGAGTTTAAGGTGTTTATTAATGAAACACAACCGCTTTTGGAATGGTATGAAAGAGGCGGATTTATAACCGATGAATCAGGCCAATACCATTTGATCTTACCAGCTCCTGTTGAGCTTGGAACGTATAGTGTTAAGGTGAATACTTCTTATCTTACACTTATCGCTAACCTCGAGCAGCCTCTTACCGTGACGTACAACAATCCTCCAGTCATTATCGGAATCCCCAATCAAACGATACAAGAGGATACTCCGTCAACAATATACCTTGATCTCTTTAATTACACCTCTGACCTTGAGCAGAATCTTTCTGATCTGGTGTTTGTGATTGAGTCCCAGACACGATCAGATGTCATTAGGTGTTCTATTATTGGAAATCATTTTGTCACGTGTAATAATCCAGAGCCAAATGCTTCTGGCCTATCTGAAATAGTGGTTTCTGCACATGATGGATCAAGCAAGGGATATGGTAATTTTAGCGTAACCGTCTTACCAATAAATGATCCTCCGGTGATCTTACCATTGCCCAACCTGAGCATCAATGAGGATGAGCTTCCTCCCCAACCGTGGCTTGACCTCTATAATTATACCGTTGATATTGACGATAATACCACTGATCTTGTGTTTACGCTCTTGAATCAGAGCAATGAATCACTTATTCGATGCACGCTTCGTGAGAATCAGTATGTAACTTGTGACAGGCCTGCCGTAAACCAATTTGGTAGTTCGACACTCCATCTTGAAGTTCGGGACCTTGGAGGGCTTACTGACGAAAAAATGTTGACGGTTACGGTGTTGAGTGTCAATGATCTCCCGAACATTACTGTTCTCTCACCACTTGGTGAGTTTAATACCACAGAGCCACTCCAAAGCGTTGCATTTACTGTTGAGGATATCGAACAATCAACGAATAACTGCCAATTATTAATCAACGGAAAGATGGTTGATGAAATTGTAGCGTACGCTCATGTTCCCACTAATCTTACTGCGAGAAACCTCACTGAAGGAAGAAAATCGTGGTTTATCCGTTGTTATGATGATGCTGGGTTCAGCACCAGCAATGAACAGTTCTTCAATGTCTTCACTGATCTCTCACTCACTTCAGAGCAGATGCTGATGATCCCTCCCTATCCCTTGGAAGGAGAACGTACGACGTTACTTGCGGGAGTAAGGAACCTCGGCTCAGTTGCTGTTGATAGGGTAGCTGTTTCATTCTATCTTGAAAATCTGTCGAATCTTATCGGGACGGTTATTGTTTCTGTGCCTGCAAATGGTTCAGCTAATGCTTCTATACTGTGGACAGCAGAGAGCGGTACTCATGAAATTTTTGCGTACCTTGATCCTGAGCTTCTGGTGTTTGATAGCAACCGTTCCAATGATCTTGCAAGCCGTTTGTTTACTATCACGCCAGATACGTTTTCCCCATCTTTTTCAGTGATTGAACAAAGTCCACTTACCGTCACTGAGCACACCACTCAGATAATCTTTTCAGTGCAGGTTACTGATCAGGGTGTTGGTGTTGATCCTTCCACAGTGTTGCTCAATTATACCATTGATGATATATCTGCTACGAAGCTATTGACCCATATATCGGGAGACATTTATCGAACAAATCTGAGTGCTGGGGAAATTGATTTTGATAATTATCAGGGAAAAAACCTCACCTTTTTTGCAGTGGCGCGCGACTTCAATAATAATCCAGGGATTTCTGATACAGGCTCATTATTTATTACTCCTATCAATGATATTCCTATTCTTACTATTATTGAGCCAGATAACCGTTCACAGTGGGGACGTATTAATACTATCTCTTTCAGTGTTAATAATGATGAGGAAGGGCCGGTGAATTCAACACTCTTTTACTGGGAACCCTTTGTATGGGCTCCTTCGTACGAAGAAGATCCTGACCAGTATTTCCTTCAAGGGGAGTGGACAACGATAGCTCATATTGGGAATGCCTCATTCTACGAGTGGCAGACCAATGGCTTTAGTGGGTATACGCGCATAAACATTACAACAAATGATGGTGTTTATACCGTAAGCAATGCCTCTGCAGTATTTACGGTAAATAATGTTAATGTAAGCCTTGTCATTACCAACGTTCGTGCCAATGATTCTTATCTTACAAGACCAGAGGCTCAAATTACTGGTGAGATTAATGCCTACTTGAGTGACCTAGCGACCATTGCCATTAATGATTCACGATTTACGCTTACGCTTGATCCGCGAGGTAAAAGAAAGGCGAACTTTAGTTTCCTGGCTCAGGAGCAAATAAGCGAACCATTCTCAGTAACGATTAATGCCTCTGATCTTGCTGGGAACACTGGAGAGATCAACGCGACCATGTACATCGATGCGGTATTACCTCAGATATTGAATGCAACTTTTGAGAATGCGTTTACCAATGATCTCATTACACTGGTAGTCAATGTTTCAGATGATATTGGCGTTAAAAAGGTTCTTGCATTGCTTCCTTTTAATGCGACTGATAATTTTACGAATGCCACACAGATTCTTGAACTTACGCAACGTACGCCACCGGAAGTGAATAACGGAACCTTTAGTGGAACCTTTAAGGCCCCTCCTTTTAATGGTACCTATCCGACACAAATGAGCGTTTTTGATTACGCAGATAATAACTTCACGCAAGACATAAACCTTGATGTGGTGTCTGGTGTTGATCTTACGCTTGATGCATCAAACATTACAACGAAGCCTTCGGAACTAATGACCGGTGATCCCATTACTCTTCGTGCTACCATCCGTAATATTGGCGGTAAATTTGCGTTGAATGTTCCTGTTGTGTTTATGGCATATAATCAAACTATTGGTATTGATGTTGTGAATGTTACCTCACCAATGCAGCAGGCTCTTGCAGAAATTGAGTGGACAACAACGGGATTTGCAGGAACAGTGCCTATCCATGTTGTTATTGAAGAAACTCCTGGAGTATATGAATCTAATCGTACGAATAACAACGCTTCGACAGAGTTCTTTATTGATGGTCCTGATTTAGCCATTGGTGCTCTTAGTTTCCGTCCATCATCACCAGTCTTTGAGGGAGAAGTCGTTAATGCCACGGTTAGTATTATGAATCTTAAGAACATTTCTGTTCGTGATGTCCGTTTGACGTTTTATGAGAATGTCCTTGACCTTGAGCATCGCATTGACTTTACGAATATTGACGTTCCTGCGTATGGAATAGTCAATGTATCCACTCCATGGCAAACTGCGGGGTTATTTGGTGTCCAATATATGATTGTTGAAGTAAATACCTTTAATCTTCCTGCAGAACCAGATCGGTCAAATAATATCCTCAATGAAAGCATTACCACCGAGCGATATGTTCCTGAGAATATTCCTGACCTTCTGACGTTCCCCAAAAAATCATTACCAAGTATTCCTGGAGAACAAGTCAGGGGATTAGCAAGCAATGACTTTAACCAAGATAATAAGACTGATTTTATCGCAGGAACAAATACAGGAAAAGTTTTCTGGTATCGAAATGATGGCGTTTTTTTAACCGACAATAATAAAACCAAGAATGTTCTTTTCACTCCGGTGCTCATTGCTGATCTTGGAGAAAAGGCATGGGGAATGACCTCTGCCGATGTTCTTGGAGATGGCTATCCTGATGCTATTGTTGGTACTGAAAGTGGCCGTGTCATTTTTTATAATAATTCCGAGGGCACTTTTACTGATAACCTTACCTTATTTGATGCGGGAACCTGGGCGTATGGACTTGCTGCAACAGATGTCAACAATGATAACCTTTTTGACCTCGTTGTTGGCCATAAAATAGGGCATGTTGATTTCTATATCAATACGATGCAGGATACTGGTATTAATGATACCAGCCTTACTAATACGACGTTTGTGTTCAATAAAACCATAACGAACCGTGATATGCCATTTGGCATGACCACTGGTGATTATGATCTTGATGGCCATGTTGATATTATGGTTGGTGACATGCTTGGTCAAATTGAGCGGATTGTTTTTGAAGATGGGTCCTATAATGGATTCATCTTTGCCGATCTCGGATCATTTGCCCATGGATTAACAACAGCAGATATTGATTATTCTGATAAACTGGATCTCTTTGCCCTTGGCTTTGATGGCAATGTTCGCTTATATTTCAGCAGAGAGGGTGGCCTGGTTGCAGATCCGTTAATCATTGGAACCGTGCCCAATTCGTTTGGACTGACTGCCGGAGATTACGATGCAGATAATGATATTGACCTTATCGTTGGAAGTGAAAATGGCAGTCTGACGATGTTGATGAATAGCCTCATCATTGAGAAATCCATAGAGCCATTGCCAACTCCTCCACGCAGAATTGTTGAGGTAGAGTCACGTATTGAAAATCCTTGGGCAAGGGAGATGATAAACCTCACCTTAATTGAGGAGTGGTATGACCAAGTACGTTTTGTTGAATCTGCCTATCCTGTCTGTATAAAAAGGGACGAATATGGTCGATGTGTGCAATATTTCTACGGAGATTTATATTTCTTTGCAACGCCACAAGATCACCAGTCATTGCAGTACAAGTACTACCTTGATTTCCCCAACCGCATTTGTCGTGAGAGTATGGATTCCTGTGATTATATTACCACGATTGATGGAATGCAGCTCTTCAATCGTTCGTTTGTGGTGAATGATCCGCTTGCGATCTTTGATGGGCTTCAAGAGTTATTCCTTCGAGAGGGATTTAGTTTCCGCTATAAACTATTGCCTAATGAGGTAACTGATCTTTCAACGACAAGTATCCTGAACTATACCCTTAAAGGGTCCTTTAATACACCCATGACTGATTATCTCTTGAGTGATGATGTATCAAATATGAATAATGCCATTGCAAACACCAAGAACATCAACCCTAGCAGATGGAAGTCTGACCGAGGCTCTGTTGATAATCTTGTTATTGCACCTGATTTTATACCTGTTGATCTTACCTACTCGGGTTTTACTCCACCACTTGAAGACGGTGATCCTCTTACCGTGACTGCAACGATCCAAAACCTGAATAATATTGCTATCGATGATGTCAACGTCATGTTCTTTGGCGAGAATGAAACTCTCCGTTTTGGATGTCCCCAATGTAAGAATGATACGACCTTCAGTATAGGACCTTACGGAACTGCACGCGTATCTGCTACCGCTCATTGGTTTGCCTCATACGAAAATGATAGTAATTTTACGGTTGTGGTAAATCCCTTTTTTGATGATGTTGAAACCAATTACGAGAATAATAACTTCACCAATATGCTTCTGGTCAATTATACACCGCCTGAACCCCCGGTAGTACTGGTAACAGACCTCAGTAATGATAACATCCTCTTTGCCAATGGTATGAATATCACGAGCTCATTCACTGAGGGTGATGTTCTTACCGTGTACACGAACGTTACTAATATTGGCTTGAACCAGTCACGTGATGAGAATATCGCATTCCTTGGATTCATGGATGTACCACCACCCCAATGTGGTCGTGTTATCCCTAGGAACATTGCATTGAATTGCACCCTGACCAGCCCCCTGTATAACCGTGATTTCTGTGGTGGCTCTGTCGACTGCTATGGCAAACCTTGCACTTTCCTTGGAGATCTTCAACCAAATGTGACTGCAACGACGTCGTATGCCTATACCTTGGGAGATTATAAACAACGCTCTCAGGGAATCTATAACTTTTCCACGGTTATTGCAAATGTTGTTGTTAATGAAACAAACCCCGAGAATAATGCCCAGTATGGAACCTATGTCGTCCTTCCCAGCCAGCCAGATATCCAATTTAGTTATAATCAATGTGATATCTTAGCTACCAAAGGAATCAAACTTACCAATCCTACCGAGGAGGTTATGCAACTGAACTATGAAGAGGTAAACATCGGTGGTTATGACCTTACGGGTTATGATGTAGTTATTTATCTTGATAATAATGATTCTATGATTCTTGCAGAGGCTGCTAATAATACCATCCAGAACCATTCAGAGTCATCACGTGCAGCAACCATCAATTGGAGTAATGTTCCGCCAGGTGATCATAACGTCTATGCGTACCTCGATTACGGAACAACACCAGAGGAATCAACAGCAAGGGCAATGACTCCTGACAATCTTACCTATCGTTCACGTATTGCAGGAATAACCGGAAATAACATTACGGTAAGTATTGAACAACGGGAAACAGCAATGACCGAGCTTCGCTCTCGACATGATGGTGGATCAACGCTTATTTCAGTGACATCGGTTGCAGGTCTTGCTGTAGGAGATACCATTCGTCTCGATAAAGAAACACGGCATCAAATTACGGACATCAATGAATCCATGAATACGCTGAACATTACCCCCGGATTGACCAAAACTCTTGAGCAAGGGACTGATCTTTTCCTTGTGCACGATGATCTCTTCAGAGTGATCATCAAAAAGAGCACAGAAGTTGTTACCCAAACTGCCTTTGATCTGACAATCCACCGTGATGTTGAGGAGTATGTTTATGATAAATTAGCAGATAATATGACGGATATCCAAATACGTGCGGACGTTGTTGAGGTCATTACTTCAGGAGGATTTACCTTGAATGGAACCTTCACACCTTCTACACTTATTTTTGCGTCTGCCGAGAATGGTAATCTCACCGAGAGGCCAATGGTTGGTAGTGTGCAGCTGGTTATTCCTGGTAGCTTACCGCATGAGCGTTCTGATTTCTACCATGAAAAGAGCACGGTATTCCAATGGAAAGAATTGGTTATGGGAAATCTCGTTATTCTTCCTGACTTTCCCTTAGCTGGAGATATGGTGATGATCTCTTCGAGCGTAGAGAACAAAGGAGATATAAGAACAGGGCTCTTCAATGCCACACTCTATGTCAATGGTGAGCCAGAAGAAACAAAGACGCTCTCACTGCTCGCTCACGAGACAAAGCCACTTCAATTTACGTATCGCATCCCAGAAACAGAGTCCCTTGGCTTGGACATTCTTGTTGTACTTGATCCTGAGAACACCATTACCCACGAGGATGAATCTAACAATGATGCAAGTGGTTTTATTCCTCTCTCTGCTTCCTTTGAGTTGAATCTTTTGTCCAGAGAGCATGAGATTAATTTCCTTTCATCATATGAACAGGAGAATGATACCTTTGGGCTCACTATGCTGAACCTTGATGGTATTGCCATGGAATATGATGCAACCCCGAGATTTGTTGATTATGATAGTGATGGCGACCTTGATCTCATCATTGGTTCACGCGATGGAGGACTTCGTAGTTTCAATAATACTGGGTCTAATCCTGATCCACAATGGGAAGAAACAGATTGGTATAGTATCGATTGGCGACAGGATGAAGTTCCCTCGGTACAAATAGATGGTAAAATATATCCAGCCGTAAGTCTGGCAATGCTTGATGTTAGTGCTCGGTCTGCACCCTTCTTTGTTGATCTTGATGGTGATTCTTTGCCTGAACTTATTGTTGGTGATACCTATGGGAAACTCCACACCTACAAACGAGTTATTGTTTCCAAACAGGTCTATAACCCAGAACAAGGAGAATATGAATGGATCACCAAGAAGACGTTGATCGTGTACGATTTTGATGAAACCGGTAATCTCTCCTTACTTCCACAAACTCCTCGTGCAGTTCCTGTCTTTGCTGATTTAGATGGCGATTCTGACAATGATCTCGTCATGGGAAACCAACAGGGAAAATTAACCGGCTATATGAACACCGGCAATCAAACCAATCCACAATGGGTCGTTTCTTCCTTTATGCTTGATAATATCTCGGGAGCGAGCGATGCTGCCCCTTATTTTGTTGATCTTGATGGTGATGATGATGATGACCTTGTTTTGGGGCACCGTGATGGTATCTTGTTCTTCATGAACCGCGGAAATACAACAACACCTCTTTGGGAGCAGGATAATCTCATTATTCGTGAAGAGGGAAAAACGAATTATCGTCCTGTTTTGGCGCATCTTGATGCAGATCAAAACCTTGATCTTGTTGTTGGTGCAAACAACGAAACTCCCCTGAAGCTCAGAAGAGGATATTTTGAGCCTGTCAATGTGCAAGTGGTTAATTTTGCCAAACGAGAAATGGACATCAGTCGTATTAAAATCTCTGCGGTCAATAGCAATACCGGTATGTTTGTTACTGATCTCTTTACCGATGGACCGTCCACTATCACCATGAAGCAAACTATTAATCAACAGTGTGGGAAGGTTGGCACTCTCCTCAGTGGCTATCGTCTTCCTGCAGAATCTGCTCTTGAACGTGAGTATGATCTTGATATTGCTCAAGATCTTCCGGTGAATACTAGCATACGTGTCAGGGCAAGTAAGCAGGAGAATATCAATCCCTCCTACTATATCTCCCTTGGTCCGGGAGAGTGTAAAGATGAGATTTATCCGTATATGTATAACCCCTATTACGGAGGAACCAAGGGATCGCCTGTTTTTATCTATCGACCAGAGCTTGGGGGAAATACCTTTGATATCTTTGTTCGTCCTGAGGAGACTTATGAGTATCAGGGATCATATAGAATCTTTGTGAATGGATCAATGTCCGGAGAATTTACGTGCGCAGCTTTATCAGGGACAGAGGGATGGTGTCCCCTCTATAATCTCACGCCAGGAATGGTGAATACTATTGTTGGTTCAGGTGAATTACACAGATTGCTTCATCGCGACCAAGGGTATGCACTTGTTACTCCAGAAGAACCTCCGCTGGTACTGCTGGTTGATAATAAACTAGAGATGGAGCTTAAGCCCGGGTACGTAGAGGACATTAATCTGAGCATGCGGAATAATAATCGGCGAACCTTTACCATTAATCGTCTTGCATTTGAGCTATTTAACCAGGGAAATCAGACGGGTACACAGGAATTGGGTAATGGAACCAACAATATCACCGTCCCTGTCTATGCAAATGCAACTATCATCTCCTTGTTCACTGATGTTTCAGGGGTCAGTCTTTCTCCAGGAACAACAACACAAAAGAGCTACAAGATCTATATCCCTGAGGGCGTTCCGCTGGATGCAATGTTACTCGTTAAGGCTATTGAGCGGTATAACTTTCGAGATGATCAGTACGATCGTTCGAACATTGAGGAGCTTTGGCCTGAACCTGCAGGGGTAGGGTTTTTAGGTGATGGCTTCTATTATCGCAGGAATCTATCAGTAACGAGTCTTTACAACACCACAAATCCGTTATGGCTTACCAATCCAGATCCGTGGGGTCATCAGCCGTTTAGCTATGGAGTAAATACAATAATATGTCCGAGGGAGGAAGGTTTTCCCATTGTTGTTGCTGACCCTGATGAGTCTTTTTTGCGCAAGAACCTCTGGTTACCACGATCATTGATAAAAGCAGAACAAAAAAATACCCTTACCCAGAACTGTTACTGTCCTCCAGCAGAACCATTTGGAGAACCAACCAAAGAAGCTCCATCAGCACTCTCACTCTGGATTAATGGAGATTTACAGTTTGGCAAGGTCACTGAATGTGGGAACTTTATCTACGGCTGGGCACCAAACTTTGATGAGCTGTCCCTAGGGCAGAACAACCAGTTTGATCTTTACTCCATGGGCCCCCATAGATCCTTTGACATTACCTTTTATGATGCGCTTACCATGGATTATGTTGCAGCTGCAACAGTTCCTCCGCGACATAAGGCATTTGATCTCGAAATTACGAATATAGGATCTGAAGGGTTTTTACAGCGTCAGCATGAGGAACTGATTAATATGACTATTATAAACAATGATGATGATCCCATCACCGTTCGCGTTATCTCGTATGATCTCATCACACCGCAGGGACGGGAAATCCATCTTGGTACTGACACAACACCGATGACTATTCCACCGCTGTCAATGCTTAATCTGACTAAGCTCATTCAGATTCCAATCGATGTACCCCTCCATGCACGGCTTCGTGTCCAAGTTGAGCGGATCTTTACCTTCCCTGATCTTCTCTGGAACAGGAATAAAGAAATAACACTCTCCGAACTTATTGCTCAAGATACTCGTGATTATCATTGGGGCGACACACTTCCAACAACTGAAGAAAGCAACTATCGCAAACATTTCTTTGCGCCAACGGATATTACCCGTTCTGAGATGCTTTTGGGCGACGAATCTTTTGAAACCGATGTTTACCTCAATGGAGAGTTTCAAGGGTCAGGATATCCGGGTTGGTCACCTATCTCGGTTACGTCAAGTTTGCGACAAGGACAGGATAACCTCATTTCAGTTGCAGGTGCAATTCCTGACACCCAAAACATGCTGTATGCAGGTGTCAGCCAAGAGGGAGGAGAGGTTGTAGAGCCAGAGGAGGATGTTTTCTTCACGGTCTTTGGCATGAGGGAACAACAGTATTCATCTGAGCGAGAACCATTTTTTGTTTCACCTGGCGAAGATATAACTGCTCGAATTCGTTTAGAAAATAAGTACAATAAAACCTTAGTATTTGACCTGATTATTTCTGCAGTTGACTTTGAAACCCTGAGTGAAATGACCTTATCTCAGAATACCTTAACCGTTGGGCCAAAGCAGACAAAGGATCTTGAGGTTGATCTCCGTATCCCCTTGACGTTCAGTAATCAAACTCGTTTGCAGCTTTCAAGTGTCTGGAAAGATGAATTAGCTGATAAAAATTGGTTACGGGGATCAAACTTTAACGATGATCAGGCAAAGAACAAATTCCTTGATGATTCCCAATGGGGTGTTGTTGCTGTTGGTCCTGCGAATGAACGAGCAATCTACTTCAGAAAGCATTTCTGGGTTGATGCAACGGTTAATAAGATTACGCTCACTACTCAGGGAGTTGCAAACACCTGGATTAATGGACTGCCAGTTATGGGTAATGAATTGCGTAATGAATTTACCAAAAGCGAGACAAATATGATCGCGCTCAAAGCAAATAATTATGACATTGATGCGACCATTACCTTGGATCATTTTGTTCCAGTCCGTTCAACTGATCTTGAATTTACCAATCATAGTTATTCTTCCATGATACCTCTCTCACAGGGAGATCTTTCCTGTTTTGAAAATCAAGAGTTGTGCGATTGTACGAATCAGAGCAGAGGGATATGTACGTACACTCTTGGACAAGGAGAACCCGTATTCCTCAATGTAACCTTGCGTAATACCGGAGAACTTTTCTCGAAAAACTTCGATCTTAGAGTGTATGCCAGGAATCTTCTCACCAATAAAACCACTGAGTTTAAGCGAGAGACAATCACCATGCATCCCTTCTCTTCAGAAGAATGGATGGTTTCATGGGACACCAAGGAATTGGCGGGCTTCTATGACTTTATTGTAGGGGTAGATGGAGAGGATGTTATTATAGAAACCTTTGAACGCAATAATGAAGCGACCAGGCGGATATATGTGAATGCAGCGCCAGTCATCCACTACCTTGCTGCAGAGGAACTCAAGGGATATCAGGAACCGGTTACTATCCACGCTAGCATCGAAGATAAGGATAATAATCTTGAAGAGATAAATGTATCCGTTTTGACACCAGTGAATGCAACCAAAGAGCTACCTGTTCAAAACAGTACCAATAGTACTTTCACGTTTACTTTCATCTCTTATAATAGCTCAACTTCTGGTCGTTATTTCATAACAACCAATGTATATGATGGGCTTGGCAAAAATGCACGTGCTTCTCGCTATGTTGATATCTTTGATTCATTGTACCTCAATGTTAAGACCACAAAGGATCAGTATTATGCAGGGCAAACAGTTACGCTCCAACCGCCAAAATTGACGAATCTCAGAAGAATCATTGTAAATACTCAGCCACAATTGCTCGACGCATTTGATGGTACTGAAGCAATCAAAGGAGGTGCACGCTTAACAGTCCAATCACGCTCTTTTGATCCTGATGGTGATCTTCTCACCCTCTATGTTTGCGGAACACATACTATAACCGCTACTGGTTGTACTGGCCAGACCTACTGCCAGTCCTCAGCTTATCTTAGCCCCACGTGTTCATTCCTCACTGAGCAGGATGATCTTCTCCATACATGGTTTGCTGCTGTTGTTGATGAAAAGGGATCGGTAAGTATGATTCAATCTGACACCTATCAAACAGACTCAACACCACCACTGACGAGACTATCTTCATTTGCCGGTGAACAAGACAATCATACTGGTACGTTCATTGATACCCTTGATGATGCTAAGACTATGATTACTGTTGAAGGAGAACCAGGAATGAAATGTCGATTCGGAAAGGATAGTGTTTATCGTTTCCATAAGGACAGGAGTTATACTCACTTACGAAATGAGTGTTCAGTATCAGGAGCGTTTGCGAATTGCAATCTTGGCAACCTTACCCGGGAAGATACGTCTCGAGACAAGATTACCAATCTTACCATGGCCTATATAAGTTGTACTGATGCTTTAGGGAACGATCAAAGGAATACGGAGAATCTTGACATTCTATTTGGTGTTGAACCAGCCACGCAGATTTATGATGACTACCAAGGAGAGATTATTGCACCTGGATCTACGATTACCCTCCAGGGAACAACAAAATACTGTGTTGATGATAGCGGACGGTGTCTCCCTGACCAAAAAATTGCTTATGGGTCGATACCATTTACAACATCTGGTGTCAAGCACTTACGCTATCTTGATGCGAATCAGAGCGTGAGAGATATTCTTGTCCTTGTTAACTCCGAGCCAGTCCTTGGCAATCAAATCTTTTATGACTCTGTAAGCGAACATGCCACTGATGTCTGGGTAACCATTACTGATGTTGATAATCAGGAATTACATTGTACCCTTGCAGAAGGAAACATCACTTATGAAATGGTGATGGAGCAGGGATTTGCAACCTCCACGCTTCATGGCGATGCTGGTCAGTTACTTACCACAACAGTTACCTGTACTGATGGATTTGTCGAGGTTTCAACACCTGAGCAGTTGCATACTCTCCCGAATCAGGCACCATTCATAAGGAACATACCAGATATAAGTCTTGAACACAATGAGGAAATAAGCCTTGATATAGGATTTTTTGGCACAGATCTTGAATCTGATGCCTTGGTGTACACGCTCCTGAATCAAACGAATGAAGAAATCGTTGTTGCAACTCTTGAAGGTACGAACCTGAGTGTACGGTCTTCAAACCAATCTTCAAATGATACTGGCAAATCAACTGTTTGCTTTACTGTTCATGATGGGCTTGCCAGCAGCAATCCTTCCTGTGTTGATCTTTTTGTTGAAAATGGTGAGGAATCTAAACTTAAAAACAACGAATTACAGAACACAACCGTGCGGCTTTTCATAGAGATTGAGTATTATAACACGACCGTTGAAGAATGGAGCGATGAGTTAGTGTTGTTAACAGAATCAATTAAAATGTTGCCTGATGCTAGTAACCAACTTGATTTGAGTAGAATCTTTCATTGGAATTCTTCTTTGGCAAACCATACCGAAGGGCTCTTTAGAGTTATCTTTACCGCAGTTGATGAAAACAACATGACGTTGATAAATAGGGATGGAAGAGCCATAACTGCGTTGTATAATTTTACCATCGTGCTCTTTAATAGCGCGCCAAATATGACCAATCTCCCGGATCAATTCACCTTTGAAAATCGCAATCTTCAACCAGCTATGAGCCTCTTAGATTACACGACGGACAATGAACAGAACATTGAGAACCTCACCTACAGCATCCTGAATCAATCAAATACTTCCCTTATTGGTTGCTTGGTGGAAGAAGGTTATTATCTCTCATGCTATCCTGTTGAAAATCAAACAGGAACCAGTGAAATTACAGTCCAGGTCTTTGATGGTTTTGCATCAAGTGAAGATACTTTTGCGGTTACTGTTGTTTCTTATGAGAAGTTCTTAAGTCAGTCAGCAAATCTTACCTATATCTTTGTCTCGGAAGAATTTAACCTTTCAGGAGATCCTCTCTCTGGTTATCGGGCCTATTATGTAACGAACGAAACCCAGGCGGGAGAGTATATTGTTATGGTTATTGTCTCAGATGGTCTTCTTAATGTCTCAGAGAATATTACGGTAAAGGTTGTTGAACCAGGCACGCCACTTCTCCTTCCGATTGGCGATAGAAATATCAGTGTTAATCAGACCCTCATCATCCAGCTAAATGCCTCTGATCCTAATAATGATACCTTAACATTTTCCACGAATGCTGCTGAAGTCTTGTCCAGTAATTTCACCTTCAATGCGAGTACAGGATTCTTCAGTTGGACACCATTATTTGAGGATGTTGGTTGGTATGATGTCGTGTTTAATGTCACTGATGGATTCTTCTGGGATGCCGAAACAGTGCGTATTACTGTCTTTATCAGTAATCATGCTCCGGTATTAGAAGACATTGGTAACCAGTCTATTAAGGAGAATGCAACGCTTCTTATCCAGCTGCATGCTTCTGATCCTGATAATGATACCTTACTCTTTAGTACCAATGCAGAAATGGTTCTCCCTGAGAATGTTAGCTTTAATGAAAACTCAGGCGTATTGAACTGGACTCCTACATTTGATGATTCAGGCGACTATCTTCTTCTCTTTAATGTCACTGATGGTGAATTCAGCGACGAGGAGATTATTACGCTTGTTGTTGAGAATGTTAATAGGGCACCCGTACTCTTTGCTATTCCTCCTCAAACCATCTTTGCGGGACAAACACTTATTATTGAGGCACATGCCACTGATCCTGACAACGATACCTTACTGTTTGGTACGAATGCAGCTGAAGTCTTGCCAAGCCCCTTTGTGTTTAATAATAGCACAGGATTTTTCAGTTGGATCCCTAGCGAAAATAACACCGGTGTCTATACCGTAACCTTTAATGTTACCGACGGCAATCTTTCTGATGAGAAAATAGCAGTTATTACGGTTCTCAATCGCATAACAACACTCGTTGCAATGAAAGATAGTTTCCTGCGTAATGGTGACGATGATGCTGATGGAGTTACCACTGATGAAGAATGTGATGATGATGGTGATGGAGATGTCTGTGATGCTAATGAAGGTGCAAATGAACAGTTGTATCTTCAAAAGGCAGGGGCAGAAGAAGTTCTTGTTGTCTTTAATGTA
The DNA here is from genome assembly GCA_016187565.1 of Candidatus Woesearchaeota archaeon. Taxonomy (NCBI): domain Archaea; kingdom Nanobdellati; phylum Candidatus Woesearchaeota; species Candidatus Woesearchaeota archaeon. Next base: position 25,419 of record JACPJR010000028.1, on the reverse strand, counting down.
TCAGGGGTGATGACAGAGAAGATACAAGAAGCATGGTTGATCTTGAGTGTTGCTGACATCCGTCAGAATTGGGGTCCATCTGGAAAGTTTGTTGCAGCTTATCCTATCTTGGAGGACTGGGCAGAAGGAAATGGTTGGGGAGTTGGTCATTCTCCTCCCATAATCGGTAATGGTTCTGGAGTAACGTGGCATTGTGCAGTTGATGAAGATATCGCTAATCATCGGATTGATTGTGACACCCCATGGAACGGAGGAACCTTTGGACCAGCAACAACTCCAGGAGTGCTTCATCCCTATAATGTCACCACTGAAGCACGTTGGAATGTTACGAAAGATCTCAAAAATAATTCCTTCTTTGGATGGATCATTAAGCCTGATGATGATGATGAATCGGAAAATGGATGGGTGATTTATTATGCTAAAGAGGGAGCTCGTGCTCGAAGAAATCTCAGTCTTGCTCCTCGACTGGTTATTAGCTATGAATCCCCTCGTTATATTAAGCATAAACCCGTCCTCTACCCCCTTGAGAACATGAATCTTACCGAAAATGAGGATTTCTCATTGACGCTTAACGCGACTGATCTTGACGATAGTATCTTACGATTCTCTACGAATGCAGCTGAAGTTTTGCCAAGCAGTTTTGTCTTTAATGAATCTACGGGTATGTTCTTCTGGATACCTACGTTTAATGATTCTGGAACCTATACACTTACCTTTACGGTAACCGATGGTTTGCTGAATGATACTAAGCAAACTATTGTTCATGTTGCCAATAGAAATCGGCAACCCCTTATTGTTTCTCCACCAGTTACTCAAGCAATAAGTAAGCAGGCTTATCAGTATGCTGTCGAAGCTCTTGACCCTGATCTAAGCTATGGTGACTTAGTTAATTATAGCTTACCCTTAGCTCCTCAAGGAATGGTTATTGACCCCTTGCTTGGAACAATCACCTGGGTTCCTAGTGAAGAACAGATTGGAGAACACCCGGTGCGTATTGTGGTAAGTGATCGGGAACAGAGCCAGGATAGTCAGTCATATACATTACTCGTAAAGATGTTCAATAGACGACCGTTAATAAACGTAACCATGTATCCCAAGAATCCAGAACCAGAAGCATTGCTCCATTGTTCAGGTCTTACTGAAGATAGTGATGGTGATAATGTTTCTGTTAACTATTCAATCTTCTCTGGTCGTGTAGTGAATGGACAGCTTCTCCGTTTTGGTGAATCTCCAGATCAACCTGCGGACTGTACACTCTTAGATGTACCTGGGAAATATAATTGTACGACATATCTCTCGAATGTTACTTTGGTTCGTGGAGAGGTTCTGGCCTGTCGTATGACCCCTTTTGATGGAAAAGAGAGAGGGGAGCCTGCCATGGCTATGGTAACTATCAAGGATGTCAAAGAAGAAGGATCATCAGCTCTCAACAAAACGCCACGAGGAAAACAAACACCGCCAGAAAACCTCAGTTCTGAGTAGTTTCCCGTAATTGAAAATCAATGTCTTTTATCCCTTCACGACGCCAATAGGATCGACGCGTACTACAGGAATGCTAATACCCGCTCCTTGGATACTGTTGACAACTGCATCAATGTTTTTATACGCTAACGGAGCTTCCTCTGCCAAGCTCTGTGCACCTGTTGCCTTTACCACCGCACCCTTACTTTCGAGTTCTTTTTTGATTTGTTCTCCACGAAAGGTCTTAATGGCTTGATGTCTGGACATTGCTCTTCCAGCGCCATGAGCACTCGATCCAAAGGTCTTTGTAAGTGAATCTGCTGACCCTTTTAAAAGGTAAGAAGAGGTTCCCATAGAACCAGCAATTAACACCGGGACGTCAGGGAATGCCCTGGTTGCTCCTTTTCTATGGACAAAGACCTTCTTTTTTTCTCCATGAACCATATGTTCTTCGAGCTTTACCACATTGTGGCATAGCCCATAGATAGTATGGATGTCCATTGCTCGCCACGATTTTTTGAAGACATCCTCGAAGACTTCTCGTATCCAGTGCGTCATGATCAGACGGTTGGTAAATGAGTAGTTAACCGCACAAATCATCGCTTTCCAGTAATCCTTTCCTTCAGGAGAGTTTGCTGGTGCACATGCTAATTGCCTGTCAGGCAGGATAATATTATACTTCTTGACTGCTTGTTCTTGAATTTTTAAATAATCAGTAGCAACCTGATGACCAAAGCCCCTGCTTCCACAGTGAATCATGATAAGCACTTGGTCTGTATCATGGATACCCCATTTTTTTGCTGTTTCTTTATCGTAGATATCGCCAACCTTTTGAATCTCTAAAAAATGATTTCCCGCTCCGAGTGTACCGAGTTGTGCTCTCCCTCGCTGACGTGCAAGGTCTGATACTTTTTGAGGATCAGCACCCTCCATCCTTCCTAACTCTTCCAAATGTTCTTTGTCTTCCTGACATCCGTATCCCTTGGCAATTGCCCAATCTACTCCCTGTACCATGACTGCATCCAGATCTTGAGCGTCAAGACGTAAACGTCCTTTTGCACCAACGCCGCACGGAATGGCCTTGAACAGTTTTGGCACTAGCTCAGGGAGTTTTTCTTTGATTTCCTGATGGCGTAAATTTGTTCGGATAGAATTTATTCCACAGTTAATATCAAACCCACATAATCCTGCAGAAATAACGCCGTTTTCTGCATCAAATGCTGCTACAGCTCCCATCGGTAAGCCATACCCAAAATGAGCATCAGGAAGCGCCAGCACAGGCTCAAGAACGCCGGGTAAACAGCAGACATTTGCAAGCTGGCCAATGGTATCATCTTCCATGGTGTCAATAATCTCCTTATTCGCAATGATCAGTCCATTAACGCGCATATCTTTTCTTGCTTCCTTGGGAAGCTCCCATTCAAAATCACTTTTTTGGATAAGTTTTTCTTTATAGGTCATAGTATTATTCTCCAAATTGGAGGAGAGTATCCATCCTTTAAAAAAGTATGGGCAAGGAGTCTAGGTGGTGGTAAGAAATTTTGATAACGTGGCTTGCCATTACACCTAAAAGGAAATGTCAACGGGCAGTTTACTCCTTGACAGTGGTGTCAAAACACAAAGTTTATAAATGGAAAGCGTTTTCCAGCTACCCTTAGTTATATTTTGGTTAAATTATCATATACTAATAATAAGTAAAATCGGAGGATTACCATGAACAGAAAAGGACTCAGTATAGTAATGACTACTCTTGCTGCGTGTGCTCCAGTGCAATCAAATCGTTATGATCTGGGCCCTTCCAGCCAAATTCCTGGAAACGGATCGTCTCTTGTTGAGCATATTAAAACTATTGCTGCAAGTGAAGGACTTATCGATACGATTGCTGGAACACCAGTATATCTTTCTTCAGCTGGAATAGAATTTCCTCCTGAATTTGCCCTCAGAGAAGTAGATGATAGTCATACACTCGTCCAAATTAATTCACCAGGAGGCAGAAGGCTTAACGCAGTCGTTTCAGATCATGGTCACATTAGTTCGCCTAATCCAGCAGATTCTTTAGGTATCTCTGCAGTTCTCCGACAGATGCCTTCGACGGATAATCCAAATGCCTTTGCATTAAGTCCTGGCCATGCTGATGATACATCTCTTCTTCGAGATTATATTGTAAGTTCAGGGAATACTGACGCCAACGGGATGGTGACTACGCTGTATGCACAAAGAAGAGAGTTGTTTGGAAAACCCAATCCTCTGCATGGTTATACAGGAGAGGTTTTGCATAACGGGCAAATTGAGGAAGTTTTATTGACAACAATTGGTGCCACCTCCTCAGATGGTTTTCATTCGGTGAAGTATGCTCGAAGAAATGGTGGTCAATTCGAACTGTCTTCGGGAAGAATACATGGTTTAAGTCTATCGACTACGAGAAGTAATGAAGGAATAAGCTATGTGCTTAAGGGGCTTTCAGACAGAACGCATGATCTGGCAGAAGCGCTACGAGCAACGCATGGTTTTGACACTCCTTACTCAGTTTCAGGTCCAGCGTCTCTTGATACGAGCTTGCTGGCAGAGTTTGCCAGAGGATACAATAACGTATGCAAGCCAAACGATAAGAGACCATCATCTTCCTTAGACACACGAGACTATGGACCTGTTCGGATGAGTATTACTGAAGAAGGTGGTTTTACCCTCTCTGGTAATAGTGATGGTGTTCCTTTCAGCATTCTTTATAAGCCCGGAAAGACACCTTCAGACAGAGTTTCAGTTGCGTATGGAAAATTTTCAACAGAACCTGCTGTATCGAGGGAACTAAAAGAAGACTTATATGGCATTGCTCGGGATATTGTTGCGCAATCCTCTGATGTAGTTACCCGTCAATTTTTGCCTCCTGCAGGATTGTCTAATCTTTTGAGCGATGGTGAAGTTGCTAGCCAAGGAGCTTTCCTCAGTGATATTGCCCGATCAAACTCTGGTCCTACTTATTTTACTGATCTTTTTGGGTTTGGTCCAGTAGCCATGGATCACCACTATGTTGATGGACATCCTGTTCTTCAGTTCAGTGGTCATAATGGACAAAATAACTTTGTGGTCCAAGTAACTAATAACGGATCAATAACGGTTAACTATGGAGGGTTTAATTCGACCTCACCTGTCCGCGGTGATGGACTAAGAAATTTTGGAGCCATGCTTGTTCATGAAGCATATACCTCTTCAGTTGATCGATTGGCAAGCCAGTAAATCATTAATCTGCACAAATGCAGTTAACCCGGTTTACGATCGTGTCATTTTTTATACGGCTTGTACAAACTTTTTTCCTAATGCTTTATCAGATCTTTTAGTATACCAAAGTCCAGTACACTATGACCTTCAGGGTCAACCACATACACCTCAAAAGATCTCAGGTTCTTTTGGCAATACGGACTTAATCGTTGTTCTTGAAAAATATCCGATCCTTCAGTAACTAAGTTAAATGATGGCAAGACAATGAGATTTTTGTTCTTGTATCTTCCGACGAGAAAACACTTGTACCGTTCAACACGATTACCTTCTTTTAAACTGATGCAGGGATGTTCATGGCCAATGATGATAGTATGTGCTTTTTTTACCCGTGCCTCGTCCTGAGATTGGTTAGATTGGTTGTTTTTTTTAATAAGCTCTTCGATCAGCTGATGACCATGGCAGATGATATACCCGTCGAGAAGAAGGTAATCAACAATACTCATCCCTTTTTTTTCTGCAATAGGGCCGAGGATCATATCATGGTTTCCCTTGACAAGAATCACTTGTTTGCATCTTTTTTCTAAGAATTCAAGGAGTTTGAAGGTGTCACGCCATTCTTGTTTAGAAATAACACCAAACTCATCCTTTAGATCTCCATTGATAATGATGGTTTTCGGTCGAACCTGTTGCAAGATGCTCTCAAGCCTTTTCATTGTCTCCTCAAGTTGAAATCGAGGAATAAACACCCCTTGTTTATTCATGGCTTCTTCAAACCCAATATGGAGGTCGCTTATAATAAGCGCCTTTGGATGAGGGAGATAAACACTGAGGTCAATAAGTTTGCATGCTTTTTGATTAATGCTCATCCATGACCAGAAGTTCTTCTTACTCTTAAATGTGAGTATTCCATCCCCCCATCTGTGATGAGGGGTGTCGGGTTTCTCTTGAATCATTCGTTATTGAGAGTTCAAATTCAATCTAAGTAATGGGTAATTCCGAGTGTATCTTTGGAGGATTTGCTTGATAATCTTTTTCCTGAGACTCCACACCAGAGCAGGGTTCTATGGAAGAACGAACTTCATTCAAGATACGAACCTGTTGTGCGAGAAGATTCTCAAAAACATAGGCAGTACGGACCATAAGATAGACATGCCAATCATCACAGGACAGATCTCCTGGTGGAGTTTCTGTATCGAGCACATGGTCAATATCCTGCTCGGCAACGTTAGCCTCATGTATGAGGTTGTCTAAGAGTCTGCTGTATTCTGATGCAGCTTCAGGATCGATCAAGCCTTGGAATGAAAGATATGCTAACGCAGTCTGTGCCCGTGTAGTGAGTAATCCAAAGGCATTCCTTCGGAGCATGACTGCTTCACGTGGTAATGGATACACTACATCGGCATACAGAGGGAAAAGTTCATAGCCCATGAGCACTCGGTTGGAGGCAAGATCTGCTAATCGTTCAAGATCATGGATAGGATTGTCAGGTCCATCATCATTGAAAGGGTTCAATAAAACATCAAGGTATGCGGCATTGATTGCATGAGAAAAAGGAAAAATGGCTTCTGCATTTTGATCAACAAAGGTAATCCTACCGAGATACCGTTCAGTTGGATGTCGAGCAATAGATAATGAATGGAGCATTGCATTATCGCTTGCATATACCTCTGGTTTTGCTTTGTCATAAGAAAACAATACGGTTCCTATACTCATAAGAGATGCGTACAACACAGGACGTTTCATGATCATCACTTTGTTTTGATTGTTTGAGGGTATGAATTTTATAAAAAGGATAGTTTTTACTTTCTCTTTTCTTCTCGAATGACGTATCTAGGTTCTTCAGGTTTTAGCAGGTGATCTGCCCAATTGCTTAGATACCCGCCAAATGATTCGCTGAGATCATTGATATGTGAACAGACTAACGCTTGTGGGTCGTCACCAACTATTAGCGTCCTGAAATAATATCCTAATCTGTTTTCGAGAACAATCCACCTGCCTTTATGGGCTTTTCCTTCGTGGATCTGTTGTTGCAGATCAGCAAGATTACGAAACAAGAGATCATCAATGGAATTGAAGGCAAAAGGAATATCTTGACCTTCCTCTCCTTCAGGAGGATACCATTTTACCCGAACAATCCAAGGCTCAATTTGGTTATTATAGATTATAGAACTTGCCAATGCAGTATCAGCGTATGCCCAAAAGGGTTGGAGTACACGTTCTGCTGCCTCCACGAGTGTGTCTGGATGATACTGCTCGAAGGTATCTGAAAAAAGTGGTCGTTCAGCCAAAAGATGAGCAACGCCATAGAGTTCAGTAAGACTAGGATCAAGAGGATGGTACCTGTCTGCTGGTGCATAGTACGTTGCCTCTGCAATGACCGTTTCTATGTGGATTGGATCTCTTGTCTGTGTAATATCAGTAAAAATAGGCCTATGGTTATGATGATAATCGCTTACAAACTGCGCAGCAAGCGTAACTCCCACGATTGACAGAATAGCTCTCGTTCCTTTCCCCCTTACTAATGACATCTTAGTGGTAAAGAATGACTCGATCCTTTAAAAAGATTTCGTGAAAAAAGAGGTTAAACTCAGTCGATATTTTTCATAAATTATTTAAGAAAAAATCGAAATAAAGGCTTAAAACTGGAAAGGGGTAGAGTTATCTACCTAATATGATACGTTTTTCTTAACTCTACACAAGTCCCACATCGTCCAATCTCTTTTATCCTTGTATTTACTTGACCTAAATCAGCTCCTACATATTCTGCTAAGCCGATTAAATCTCCCCCACAAAGAGCAGCTACTATACCTGACATTGGATCCGATAACATTCCTCCAAGATCATCTTCTAAAATGGTACCCATACTCAATTCTGGAGGTGTGCCAACATTACAGATATACACTTCTTTTGTTGTATGTATAAAAATTGAGATTTTAGTAGGATTATGCCTGCTTGCATACAATCTACATTGAGGTATGTTACTCCAACCACAAGAATATTGTTCCTGCGCTCCTCTACCACCTGGCCTTAGTGCAAATAATTTTTTCCCAGTGCCATCTATATTATCTTCTATCTTACTTTCTGGTTTTACTACACATAATTGTTTAACCGATAGTCCATATCGACCAGCTACTTCAATGAAACGGTCTTCATACTCTTTTGGTAGAAACTCCCTATGCCACTCATCACAACTCAACCTAACTCGGTCTAGGCCAGCCTGAACAAAATGTTGTGCCCAATATTCTGCCTCTTCTACTGATTTGCCAATAGAAGAGTTACTCGTAACTTCTAAAAATTGAGGGAATCCTTCTACTGCTCTTCTTTGTGCTGCATATCTTATTATATTAATTAAGCCTTCTCTTCGTAATGTTGGCTGGCCACCGGTGAACACAATATTTTCCACTCCAAATCTAGATAATTCATCAACAATTTTTGTAAGGTCATTTTGTGATAATTCAGAAGAATCCTGTCCGACGTAACAGTTCCTACATGCAATGTTACACCCAGTTAACATTCTGATTAATACTTTTATTTGGGGTTCTTCGCGTTTCATTCAATCTCATCGTTAATATCATTTAACAATCCTTAAAATATTTGCACAAAGACTACTTGACAAATACAACATTCTCTTTATTCTCGAATTTTTGATCTCCAGTCAAGAACTTGATACCAAATTCCAAAGCAAGTGCGTACCCAATACAATCTACATAACTGAGCTTTTCTTTCTTGTGTCGTAGTTTGAACTCCATACCATTTCGTATGCTGTTATCCGTTATTGGGATAACAAATTTTAAATAAATGTCCAGATACTTATCTGCTGTTTCTTTGCCATAATCATGTAAAAAGTGATAATATAACTCTAGGAGATTAAACTTTGTCGTTAGAAGTGTGTGATTCAAATAAGTCTTATAGTTTGGATTGCCACCCAATAGCTCGATAAGTGCGTAGGTATCCGCAAAAAAGATCTTAATCTCAGTCGTATCCTGCATCTATCTCATCCATCACTTTCTGGGTTGGCTTTTTTAGTTTGAGAGATCCAAAAGCCTTCTTTAGCGTTTCCATCTCTGGACCTACTACTAAAAATGTTGTTCTTTTTTTTAACGTGATATTTTCCTTCTCTATTATTTCTCGAGGTATAGTTATGCCTACTGAATTACCCCATTGTTTCGGAACTGCTTCAAATACGTGCATTTTCTATCATCAAGGTATGTATAATCTAATTATATATAAACTTTTCTGTATCTGTGAAACGTTTGTTCTATCCCTTCACGTTCTCAACGTCAACCAGAATAACGGTTTTGTAGCCTTTTTCCTTAACACATATAGGGCAAGTCAGGTACCAGAAGTAGACAGCTCTTGCTTTTTTATCTTCAAGGCTGTCAATGACTGTCTTTGTGGCCTTTCCTAGCTTTTTCCAGGGTTCTGTACACACTTGCGAAATAATGGTCTTATTCTTGAACACAACAACATTTGGATCATTTCTTTGTTTGGGTTGTTTGATGCCTACGAGAATTTCTCCTTTGAACCATCCGTCTTTTTGGATGATCATGGGCGGTTGAATGAGGGTGTATTTTTTTTGTTGGAGCTCGCCAATCGTAGTATCAATTGTTTCTCCGATAGTAAAGGGAATATGTAAAAACAAGGGCATTGTTTTCCGATAGAAAAAAAGGTTATTCCAGTGATGCTCTTTCATCTCCCATGCAGCATCGTTAATCTTGACTTTGGAACAGTCACAGGTTGCCATGGCCTCACCTCACGGTTGATGCTATCTCTTTCAATTACTTCCTTTTAAGGCTTTCGCAAACTTTAAATATTCCTTATAAAATAAAAACAGAGCTTTCACGGGTGGTTACTGCAATGTCCGGCACAATGTCAGGCATGATCGAGAAAAAGGTGGTTTGTCCCTGTTGTAAGTTTGAACTTAGACTTGAGTATTTCAAAGGAATGCAAGCTATCACCTGCCATTACTGCAGAAAACTGATTGCATTGTAGCAAAGCTACATTGTACATCGGTTGGAATTGTCATGAAGATGACTTTCTCTTGAATTTCTTTTATCCTTTAAGTGCTATCTTTGCCTTGACAAATTGGTGCATTCTTCGGAGAAATGCTTGTTTGTCTTCGATACGTACCATATCCAAGTAGCCCTGCAACACCAGCATAAAGGCAAAGGGAGAGGGAACATTTGTAGAAATTTCATGTATCGTGATCTCGCCTTTCTCTATTGCCTCTACTACCTTTCGTGCATTGGCAATGTCCATGAGATCCTCTACTACCTCACGTCGTGCCTCTTTTAAGACTGAAAACTGTGGGCTGATGCGCTTTACTGCGCTCATCAGGATCATAGAACTTACCTGTTGTCTCCCCACTCGTTTGGTATGACCTTTGTAGGTTCGTAAAATCATCAGAGAGCGTGTTGCACAATGACGGAATCTACGTTTAAGAACTTCGGTATGTTCAATGGCAAGCTCCATGAGCATGTCCAGTTTTGATGATCGTAAGATCTTAAGGGCTTCTTTTATCTTGAGCGGTTTTTTTGCAGTAAGGTAGAATCCATTATCACTAATACCTACTTCAACATCAAAGTGATGGAGCCGTGAGAGAATATAGGCAATTGCCCGACTTAAGCAGTCATTAACGCGTCTGCCCCATAATGCGTGGAAAACAACATAGGTTTTTTGTTGCTCATCCTTATATTGTTCAATGACCAGACGTTTGTCATGAGGGAGAATGGCGTATTGAAATTGGTCCAAGAAGTACTCATAGATGGCTTCAGCAGCATTTCCTTCAGCATAGAGATAGTCTTTGATGAATTCCAGTATTTCTGTTGATGATTCCTTTTTTCGAAAATGCTCATCCATTAATCTTCTGAACCTTCCGATATCCATGGCAAGGTCAAAGGAAAGGGGTAGCATTTCAGAGAACCAGGAAGGAACCGTAGGAGGCCTGCCTGCTGATGTTGCGACCTGAGCGACCATACCACGGGCAAACAAAAATTGGTAGGTATCACCACCAAGCACAAAGATATCTCCACGATGCAGACGTTCAAGAAATGCCTCTTCGATGCTTCCAACAACCTGTTCTCCAACCTTAACCGTAACTGCTATTTCATCAGGAATGGTTCCTACATTGGTCATATACAGCATTCTGGCAAGTTTTCCCCGTTTTCTGATCATCCTTGTTTCTTCGTCAACAAATATCTTGGCATAGATATGTCGCTGTTCAAGAGAGACATACTTCCCTGCAAGATAATCAATGACGTCCTGAAAATCTTCACGAGAAAGATTGCGATAATGGTATGATCGTTTGATTAAAAGATAGAGATCCTCGTGCTTAATCCATTGCGTGATGACAATACCATATATCTGTTGGGCAAGCACATCAAGACAGTTCGCAGGAATATGGATAGTATCAATTTTTCGTTCTATTGCTGATTTAAGCAAGACACTACATTCAACCAGGTCATCACGGTCAAGGACGATTATCCTTCCCTTGGTAAGGTCATGCAGTCTATGCCCACTTCTTCCGATGCGTTGAAGCGCTCGTGCAACAGTTTTCGGGCTTCCTAGGAGGATGACCAGATCAATAGAACCAATATCAATGCCCAGTTCAAGTGACGTACTGGATACCACAACCTTTAATTTTCCTTCACGGAGATGTTGCTCTATTCTTCTCCGATGCTCGGCAGACAAGCTTCCATGATGAGCACCGATATTTTCCGTATATTGTTGGGGAAATTTCTCTTTCAGGTGATGAACAACTCGTTCTGTTGCTGAACGAGTATTCGTAAAAATGAGGGTTGTTTTATGTTGTTGAATCAACGCATCCATGATCTCATACATCTTGTTATGCAAAGTCCAATGCTCCACATCAATTAAGCTCTTGGTTGGCGCAATAACTTTCATTTCAAGTTTTTTCAGAAATTGGACATCAATGATATTGCATGGTCGGTAGATCTTTTGTTCAGGATCTGCAAGTCCAACAACACATTTTGCAATCTCCTCCAAAGGATGGACAGTTGCACTTAAACCGATGCGGGTCATATGACTACTCAGTTGCTGGAGCATTTCGAGACTCAGCGAAAGATGGACACCTCGTTTGTTCTCTGCTAATGCATGTACTTCATCAATAATACACCAAGCAACATCATGGAGATAGAGACTAAATTTTCTTGATGTCAGCAGAATAGCTAGTGACTCAGGTGTGGTAATTAAGATGTGTGGTGGTTTTTTGGCCATGGCAGCCCGTTCTTTAAGGCTCGTATCTCCTGTTCTTACCCCAACTCTTACGCCTAACGAGTCCCCATAGATGGCTTCCATTTCCTTGAGTGGCTCGATAAGGTTCACCTGGATATCGTAGTTCAAGGCCTTTAACGGAGAACAGTACACACAGTACACTTTATTCGTTAGAATTCCTTTCTGCGCTGAGTCCACTAACTCATTCAAAATAGCAAGAAAGGCGGTTAATGTCTTTCCACTACCGGTTGGAGCTGAAACCAGAATATTTTTGCGCGAGTGAATGGGTATAATCCCGTACTGCTGAGGCAGAGCAAAGCTGGTGAATTTCTTTTCAAACCACTGTTTTACTAAGGGATTAAGTATATGATAGATTTCCTCATCACCGTACTTCTGGGTTTGGAAAGCAATAGCAGAGCTATCTTCTTCTGGTTTTGGAGCCATCAGAGGGGTAATACCTGCAGCCTTAAATAGTTCTCTATTGTGTTTTATCCGTGGAGTTTTGAAGTGCTGCTACTAGAGAATGGTGTTTTTCTCTCGTTGTTCTCACCGAAAAGTTTAAATAGATGTGTCCATTCGAAAATGGCAACACCTAATTGTGACTGGGGAATTTAAACAAAATAAACAAAAAAGACGGATGAGGTGATCTGATGAAATTTATAACACGCACGATAAGTGTTTTACTCTTAGGAATTCTCATAGTTGCTATCGCTGGTTGTCAGCGTGAGCCTATTAGTGGAGAAAACATTACGAATGTTTCTTTATATGACCAAGGAAATCAGGGTAATGTAGACCAAGAAATAAAAGAGCTTGAAGAATTACTCTCTGGTTCCAATACCACTCCTCCAGCGGATGGAGAAGAAACTCCTGACGTCCCTGAACCTACGATGAACGAGGAAGAAAACAAAACCGAGGTTCTTCCACAACCAACCTCACCGAGTCAAACAAAAACCCCTTCCTTAACACCAAAACGAATTGTCAATGAAGGAGAACTTGTTGATCTATCAAACCTCGAGGCTATTGATCCTGATGGTGATACGCTTGTTTATACTTACAGCAAACCTCTTGATACCAATGGAAAATGGCAAACCAACATTGGAGATGCTGGTGAGTACTTAGTCACGATCACTGCATCAGATGGTGAGCTTGAAACAACGCAAAATTTGTTGGTTGTCGTCAATAGTGTCAATAAAGCACCAGTCATTAGTGGACTCCAAGATGTTACGGTTGACGAAGGCGATACCGTTGTCTTAGATCCTACGGTTAGCGATGAAGACGGCGATGATGTTGAGCTTAGTTATAGTGGGTGGATGACTAAAGACACCTATACCACAACCTATGATGATGCAGGTACGTACACGGTTACCGTAACAGCCTCAGACGGAAAGGCAGAGGTCAAGAAACCAGTTGCTATCACGGTGAAAAACATTAATCGGGCTCCTGAGTTGAGTTCCTTTACAACCGTAAGAGTGAAGGAAGGAGACATGATCAAAGTCGTTCCCCGCTTTACTGATCCAGATGGGGATAATGTAATCGTTACCTATACTGATCCGCTTGACGAAACAGGAGAGTGGCAGACTGAAGTTGGCGATGCAGGAGAATATACCCTTCTTGTTACTGCTTCAGATGGTGACCTTGATGATACCGAAGAGCTCGTTGTTATGGTTGAGGCATTAAATCATCCTCCGGTCTTCGAGTCTCTTGCTGACCTTACGGTTGACGAAGGCGATACTGTTGTCTTAGATCCTACGGTTAGCGATGAGGACGGCGATGATGTTGAGCTTAGTTATAGTGGGTGGATGACTGAAGACACCTATACCACAACCTATGATGATGCAGGTACGTACACGGTTACCGTAACAGCCTCAGATGGAAAGGCAGAGGTTAGTCAAGAAGTGACTATTACCGTACGCAACAAGAACAGACCGCCACAATTCACGTAAGTGGCGTTTTTATTTTCTTTGACAACCATGACAACCGTTAAATTATTATTCATCGGTGCTTTTCTTCTTCTTCTTATGTTGTATGGCGAGAGTGTCCTTTCTGACCTTAAGCCGGTCTTCTCTACTGAGCAGGAAGAGATACAGCAAGGACAGCAGCAAGAAAAACTACAAGAGCAGATTGTCTACCAAACCTATATGTTTTCTTCTTCTGAAAAAAGCATCGTCAATGGAGACAAGGATGAAACAAACACCTTCCTTATTCGGTTTCTCCAGGGAAGAATTACCCCTGAAACAATTATAGTTGACCGAGGTACTGACGTTACCTTTATCGTCCATAACTTGCGTGATAATGCAACGCTCTTTGTCCTTGAACCCGAGGATGTAGAGCTTTATCTTGCTCCCAACCAAGTAGAGGAAATTACCTTTAGCGCAGAGAGAAATGGCGTATTTTTCTTTGATGAACGCTCTACTCCTTTCATCGGCTATCTGATCGTTGAGTAGAGGCTAGTTGAGTGAGGTGATTGTGTCCAAGCAGACTACGAATAAAATTTGTTCAACCCGGTCTGCACACTACGTAAGGATTTTTTTCTCATTGAGGGATCGTTATTTTTGTCTCTTTCTTTTTCTTCAGATACCTTCTCTTGAGTATTTATCTTTTCTTTTATTTGGGGGATACCATAGAGCCCGTCATAGCCCGGCTTAATCGGAATTTCTCCACGCCTGTTTTTGCTGATGAGATCAACCAACTCTTTTGAGGTTTTCTTAAGGAGTTCTTCAGCTGAGAAAAAAAGTAAGATATCAAATTCGCTTGTTTCTTTGCTTACCAGCTTGTAATACTCCTGCCAAACAGTTTTCGTTGCAACTGCTTTCCCGAGTGCAGCAGCAATAAGTTCAGATAAGGGGATTAAAGAACGGAATGGTATTGCACCTTTTGGTTTAAATCCGTAAGGACGGTCAGCAAGTTCATTCACACGCTGAAGTACACCTACGGTTAACAGCTTTCGGCAGACAGGGCAGATATTTTTATAACGGAAAGCTTCTTCTGGCTCAAGAACAATCTTACATGATCGATGTCCAGTCAAGTGATATTTTCCAAAATTTGGATCAACTTCAATCGTTTCCTCTAAGCCTTCTTTTGTTCGCAGTGCATTGATGATTGCCTTGTACGTTAATTTATTGACATTAAAGACCGTTGCCTCTCTCCCTAAGCGCCATGGCCAGTGTGCATGTGAATCTGAAAAGCTCACTAAACTGTAACGATCTAATTGACTCAGTTGCCAATTCATCGCAGGATCGCTGCTCAATCCTGTTTCAAGTCCGAAGATATGTTTTTCTTGATTATCAAAGCATTCCTTTACCGAGTCAAAACCAGAATTTGCGCCAAAGAGGCTGAACCACGGCGTCCAGATATGTGCGGGGATGATCTCAATAGCATCATCAATTGCTTTAAACATTTCCACAAACCGAGGACAGGGAATCTTAAAGATGGGTCGTCCATCATAATCAACTCTTCCATATTTTTTTAGTTCTTTAGTAATCTGGTCAACAACAGCAAAGGAAGGTGCCCACACAACGAGATGAATTCTTCTTCCTCTTCCTGCTTGGGTGTAGATCAAAGAAATCTCGGTTGTCAGCATAAATGCAAAGCCTTCTGTTGTCCTGAGAATTCCTGTTCCGTCTTCCTGTAGTTCTTGTTGCAGCTCTTTGTACCATTCAGGATGGGTAAAATCTCCTGTTCCTAAGAGATTGATTCCTTTAATCCGTGCATACTTCTCAAGGTTTTTGATGCTTAACTGCGTCGAGCAGGCACGAGAATATCGTCCATGGATATGAAGGTCAGCAATGATGTTCATGAAATCCACCTTACTTAGTTACCTATTTAGTTACGTTAAAGAAGAATGGAATATAAAACTTGTGATAATGTAAATGTAAAGCAAGGTGTTTAATGAAGTGCTTTATTTATAATTCGCCCGCCACGCGTTATAACTTGAGAAGATTGAGTTAGGAGATTTTTAGTGTAAAAAAAGCGAGCCTGCGAGGATTTGAACCCCGATCAGCCGGTCCGAAGCCGGCCGCACTCACTGGTGTGGTGGCATAAATGCCAAGCTGATTAGCCCTGTCCAGGTTATGCTACAGGCCCTCAGATTAGGGGGTAGAAGTTAGTGCTTTATAAATATTGGCAAAAGGATTGCTGTAAAAGACAAAAAAGGTACAAAACTGCTTATGTTGCTCTTCTCCACAATTCATCAAAATAGTGAGACATATGTTTAGAGAATCCACTATGTGAAAAATAGAGCGCTAGTCTTTTTCTTTTATCATTTGGGTCAAGGAAGTTAATCAAACATTCATCCGAGTCTTTGATAAAAAACCGTATCTCTTCCAACGGAAGGTGTTTTACCTGTATCCCTTCTTTTGCGTACCTCTTAATCATTTTCCTGCTTTCATTATCTGATTTAGCAGCGATAATTTTCACCTGAACTCCATTTTTGATGGCAGCCTTTAACAGATCGAGGTAGATTAACGACTCTACTTTTGTTTCAAAGGTAAATACATGTTTGATCTCTTTTTTAGCACACATGGTTAGTTCAGCAATGGTCGAATACGTAGACTGTTTAGAACCAAGAACATGAATTTGTTCTGATAGTTCTTTCTGTTGAGAGATATTTACATTTCTTAATTTTCGGGGTATCTCCTCTTTAAGGAGCGTTAATTCCTTTATTTTTTGGTTTAAAAATGATGATATGGCGTTACTTGAATCTTTCGCTCTGAAAATCTTCGGCTTTATTGGTGTTACCGACACAAACCCCTTTTCTATTAAGGAGTTTAAGACAGTATATACCTTCCCTTGAGGAACTCCACTCAGTCTGCTAATCTTACCTCCGGTGAGATCTCCTTCTACTACTAAGGTTTCATAAACCTTTGATTCGTATTCTGTTAGCCCAACATCCATTAATTCTTGCTGCATCATACAACCACCGGTAGTTGTTACATATATTTAAGAGTTTGTTATTTGCTACTAAATAATAGCGAT
The DNA here is from genome assembly GCA_016187565.1 of Candidatus Woesearchaeota archaeon. Classification (NCBI taxonomy): domain Archaea; kingdom Nanobdellati; phylum Candidatus Woesearchaeota; species Candidatus Woesearchaeota archaeon. The sequence continues at coordinate 8,535 of JACPJR010000028.1, read as the reverse complement.
GTAAATGGCATATCAACCTAAAATTGGTCTAGTTGAAGTAAAACCAAGTAGTCATGAATTTGAAAATGTTATTCCTGGCTTAGCAATTCCTTATTTAGGAGCAGTTGCTAAGAAAGTTGGTTATGATGCTACTTTGCATATAGAATCAATACGATCCCTGACTTTAGAAGATATTGAAAAGTATGATGTTCTTGCACTGAGTTCACACACACCCAATGTAAGAAGGATGTATCAAATTTCAATCGAGGTAAAAAGGAGATTTCCAGATAAAAAAATCATCATGGGCGGATGGCATGTGAGTTTTAATCCTGGTGAAGCATTAGAAAATGGTGCTGATCATGTTGTAGTTGGCGAAGGAGAAAAGGCATTAGAATCTATCTTGGAAGGGATTAAAAACCATGCGTATTTAGAGAGAATCATTTATGGAACGACTGCAGATCTTGATGGATTGCCGTTTGTGGATTATAGTCTAGTAAAAGATCTAAAAAAATTTCCTTTTTCAAGATATCCAATACTGATGTCAAGAGGATGTAGCTATGCTCGCTGTGATTTCTGTGCTATACAGGCTGCGGGTCACACTACAACAAGAATAAAATCAGAGGAAAGAATAGCTGAAGAATTTAAACGCATGCGTATTGACTTTGATGATGGTTATTTCCGAAGAGACGAACAAGGTCAAATGAATGTTTTTCTTGTTGATGATAATTTTGGCGGTACAGGTCAAGAAGAAGAAGAAGAAGTATTAAGATACCTATTATCCAAGAATTTAACAGAAGACGTACAGATTACAACACAAGCACGACTTAATATTGCTGATAATCCTAAACTATTGGAAATGTGTAAACAAGTAGGTTTCAAAACATTTCTTATTGGTATTGAAGCCTTGGAAACACCACAACTTAAAGAAAGAAGAAAAGGAATATCACCTGCCCAAATAAAAAATAAAGTTGCAATCTTAAAATCCTATGGATTTAATGTTACCGGTTTATTTATTGCTGGCAATGATACAGATACCCGAGAATATATTGAGAGTATTCCGAGAAGAGCAACTGAATTAGGTCTGGATTATTATCAAGTTTCTTTATTAACTCCATTTCCAGGAACTCCCATACAAAAAAAACTTTTGAGAGAAGGAAGAATATTCAACTATAACTGGAATAATTATGATTTCAGGCACATGACTCATTTAATGCCATCGCAATCAGATATTACTTCATGGGAATTAGAAGATTTGGTAAGTGAAATGAATCAACTTTCTCAATCTTTACACCGTCACTCAGAGAGGTTGAAACATGAGTAATCATAGATTTGTGGGCATAATAGCAACCGGGTCTTATTTACCTCAAAGATTGAGTAATGAAGATTTTTTTTTAAAATCACCATTTCTACAACGTTATGGAACTGACTTTCCAAAGAGAAATCTCGGAATTGAAAAAAGGTGCATTGCAACAAAAAGTGAGGACACTTTTACCATGGCTTGTGAAGCAATGAGTAATGCTTTATCTCGATTACCAGAGTCAGAAAGAAAAATAGGAGAAATATGGTATTTATCAAATATTGTTCCAGGTCTTAAACAAGGACATCTTTATGACATGGCTCAAAGACTGCAACATCAATTTCGCGAAAACGGTCATAATGAAAACGAATATAATTATGAGGATCACGTTGGGCCATGCGCCAGATCTATTAAATTGTTAGAAAATGCCAAAAAAAGGATATCTGGAGGTTATGAGGACTTGATTTCAATTATTGTTTCAGCAGATAATTCTAGATACACTGATCCAGAAAAAATAGAGTCAGTAATATTTGGTGATGGAAGTTCATGCTTAATGGTGAAAATGCAGGATAGCACCGCACAAGCTCCTCTTGGTTTAAGAATATTAAATTTTTATAGTCAAGGAATTTCAGAATACTGGGATGTCGCTTCATTAGTGCAATCGTCATCTGGTGATTTTGTTATTGAACATGCCGCAAAAAAAATAGGAGACTTTATACCAAAAGCAATACGTGATGGTTTAGAGGGTTTAGTTAAGGTTAACGATTGTTTGGACTCAATAGAACAGATTGATCTGATTATTCCTCATCAAGCTAACTGGGTAAAAATTTGTCAAGCATGCTCAGCTCTTGGTATTGATATTAATCAGGTCTATAATAATCTTAGTCAAAATGGAAATCTTGGTGCAGCTTCTATTTTTGCAGCACTAGATAGTGCAATAAGAGATCGAACAATAAAGAGTACAACAAAATATATTGCTCTTCTTGGGTTTGGTTCAGATGGTATCTATTGCTGTCTCTTAGAAAATCTGGATGCATACAAATAGAATAATTTTAATTTTTGCATTAGTGGTTAGATGGACTTTGTCCCCCTCCACTCCAAGCTCATTTTTGATAATGAAATAATTGCTTCAGTTGAGACGAGTGTGTAGATCAGGCAGGTACGGCCTAGCATCAACAACTTCACTCCTAAAGAAATCTCCGACCAGATAGGGATCATCTAAAGCTGCACTTCTTTGGGGTAGTGCTTTGATTGCCGCAAGAACTTGTCCGAGAGGATTCTCAATATCAGGATCATCTTGTCCTTGACGAACTGCATCAAGATATGCAATCAGCGGTTCATAACCAACAAACGCTCTTCCGCGGTGATCAACAAAACTAGGGTCTCTAAATCTTCCTCGATCGGTGGTGTCCACTATTACAGCGATGTCTGTGCCAGCGAGCCTCTCACGTACCTTATTTACAATTCCTTCTCTCCTCGTGTAGAGTACTATGTTTCTCTCCATCTTGCTTAACCCCCCTTCCGTTTCAGAGTAATCTCAATGGTTGATACTCTGACGTCTCTTCCTTCTTTGTTCTTGAAACCTTCTGAATCAATCTTAATCTCTTTCACCTCGATCTGGCCTTCGAGAAATCGTTTGACAGCAACCTCAGCAACATCAACGGCGCGTGAAATAAACTTTCCCCTTGCCTTGATAAACACTTCATCTGCATTTTTGGTGGTGAATTGCATGACGACGCCGGTAACATAATTCATAAAGGGTTTTCCACCAATAAATATTGAGTTGTCCATTGCCATGTTGCTGACCTCCGTGTTGTGGTTACCACGAATGCTCGTTGAAAGAATTACTCCCAGCAGTGGTTTATACTTCTCAACATCTCTGCTTACTTGTTTACCGTCCCCTAAACCTTCATAATACTCTTTTCTATATAAATGTTATTATGGGCTTTGCCAAAGAATACGAAATTAAAAATAAAAAGAAATTTACTTTCTTGTTGTTACCCGAACAAGGAGAACAATAACAACAATAAGGAGAACAGTGTTCATCACAATGAGGAATGCATAGTATGCACTGCTCTCAAAGAATGATTCAGTTATAAATGTGGTTGTTGGCTCGGCAACGGTAACACCGGATGGCGGAGTTATTGGTTGTCGTGGCTGATAGACGACATCTATTTGCGTCTCATTATGTTTTACTGGTTCCTCAGGTTCTTCTGGCTCTTTCTCTTCTTCTCCGCTGCACGATGCTACGGTAAAAGACACGACTTCTGAATCGCTGTATTCCTCTTCGTCATAGAAGACTTCTACTAGAAGGTGGTATTGTCCAACAGCAACATCATCATCAACGGCGATAGTATAAGTGTTCTCATATTCACTGTCTTCATCATCAATATCGCTAATTAATTCATCCTCAAGATAATCAGTCATGCGAATACCTAAGAGATTATTGCTTATCTCAACAACAACCTCATCCTCATCGTTAGTACCTACATTCTGTATGTGGACTGATAACTCTGCTGTTCTTTCACAACTTAAAACATCATCACTGAGCTCAGCACTCCTGATAATGATCTGATGATCTTCACGCTCTACATTAAGCGTAAATCTTAACGTGTCTTGATGCTCGGCACCACGGTCATCAGTACCTGTAACCGTAATGGTAACGTCATGTTCCCCATCATCAATTTCATTAGGAACATCGAAGCTAAAGGTAACGCCTTCTTTTTCCTTTGCATCAAGGCTAATATCATCAAAGTTTTTTTCGTAATCGTCATCCCCATCGTCCATGTTCTCAGCAACGAGCTCTACTTCAATATTATCAATATCAAAATCTTCTTCATCTCTTGTGCTGTAATCATTCTCAATGGTTACTTCAATACGTACCGTATCTTCAGGAAGGACTTCATCAATGACATCCCCCTCATCAAGACTGTTTTCTGTATTGCCCTCAACATCAACATCAACACGCTTAATCTTAAGACGGCTGATAGGATTTATGCTCATATCACTAGAAGCATTAACTTGATCCGAGGTTACCTTGAATTTGCCAATCGTATGCTGGCCTGAGTCTTCATTCGTTGGAATCGTGAGATTGACACTAACGTCAGCCTGTGCACCTTTTGGAAGACTTGGTATGGTCGTAGGAGCAACATTTACCTTATAGCTACCTCCTGCCGTGCTGCTCATGATGAGATTGCTCATATCCAGATCGCCGGTGTTGGTAATGGTAACCGTCTTAGTGACATTTTCTCCACGATCAACCTCTCCAAAGTCAAGTGAGGAGAAGCTTACGCTTCCGACTGGATTCCGAACTGTTGCATTCAGACTGTCCTGGTAGGTGTTGGTATCAGTGGTATAGGTTATGTTTCCGGTAAAGGTCCCTGTTTCAACGCCACTTTGGAGTGTTAAACTAATGACTTTGCTCTGGTTTTCACCGGCATCAAGATTTTGGATGGTAAAGGTACGTGGAGACACAACAATCTTATCATTTCCCTTGCCAAGGTCGGTTACACTGACGTTCATTACAGGAACATCAACGGTTCCATTATTGATAAATGTGAGTGTCATGGTTTCTGTATTCACCAGACCCCGGATAAAGGTAAGATTGGTGGGATATTTCTGCAGGACAATAGATTCTGTTGAAGTCACCACGGTAACGCTTATCTCTTGTGTAAGAGTACCACCTACATATGCAACTTGTAATGTGGATGTATAGACTCCAGTAGTCTGGTTCTGTAATGCATCAAGTCCTAAGATCAATGTCTCTTCATCATCATATGGGATATCTACTGATCCTTGCATGGCTCCAGTTACCGGTAATATTTCTCCAGCTCTGGTAAAGTTTGTCAGATTATAAGTAACATCACCATGATCAGTGTTTCCGGTGTTGTTTAGGATTATGCGAAGGCTGAGATGTTCTCCTTGGAGTAGCTGACTGGTAGGAACAACAACGTCAAGGCCAGGTTCAGAATTAACTGTTAGATTATAGACAAAGGAGATGTTTCGTAATGGTTCTGTAGGAGATGACCCATTGATCGTTGCTCGGTAGACGTCAGCAAAGGTATGTTGAGGGATGGCAACGAAGAAAAGAACATCCCTTGTTTCATTAACTGCTATGAGATCGAGATTCTGAGGATTAAAGGTAACAATGCTGCTCGGAAGGGTGCGAAGAGAACCTACCAAATCAGTACTTGCATAGGTAATAGTAGTATAATTTAATGGGCCATTAGGGTTGCTTAAGGTGAAATTTCCTGAAACCGTTGTTCCTTGATCACCGGCAAGCGTGTTGGTATAGCTATCAAGCTGAAGAACAGCCATAACCATTACCGAGAATAGAAGTAAACAACTTATTAAGAGAAGTACACGAGCACTCTGTTTTATAGGTCTTATCATTTCTTTCATGAAACCCCACCTAGCTAGTTTTTAAAAGTGTTATTACCCAGTAGTTATCATTCATTTATAAAGTTTTTGGTTCTAGAGTATCTATATCGCCACGAAACCTATTATGATTCTCGATGCCCTAAGCCAACCCTAACTGGGCTATGATTGCATGCTTATCAAATACCTTAAGATCAGCGTATCCTTGACCGGTTCCGAGAAAAACAATGGGCTTTCCGGTAACATAAGAAACAGAGAGTGCAGTTCCGCCCTTTTCATCAACATCTGCCTTTGCAAGGATAATGCCATCAATAGTAATGGCATCATTAAACTCTCGTACTTGATCAATGCAGTCATTTCCGGTTATACTTTCACCAACAAAGATCTTGAGATCAGGCTTGGTCACTCTGATGATTTTTTTCATCTCATCCATGAGATTAATGTTTGCGTGAATCCTTCCGGCAGTATCAATAAGCACGACATCCACTTTCTTGCTCTTTGCCATGGCTATGGCATCAAAGGCAACAGCTGCGGGATCTGCACCATAATCGTGCTTAACAACCTTAACGCCTAATCTTCTTCCGTGTTCTTCAAGCTGTTGGATAGCCGCAGCACGAAAGGTATCAGCTGCAGCAATAACTGGGGTTAATGTATTGGCCTGACACAAGGCAGCAATCTTTGCAATGGTTGTTGTTTTTCCCGAACCATTAATGCCAACAAACACCATGATGTATGGCCCTTCTTTCTTTGCATTGATACGTTCAATGAGGTTGATTGTTTCTCCTTGAAAGAGCTCCTCTACTGAATGGATAAGGGTATTCCGGATGACCTCTGCGGTTTTTCCTCTGAGCACTTTCTGATCAACTAATTCTTTTTTGAGATCCTCTTTAATCTTCTCGATGACCTCAACAGCCACGTTATTCTCAAGCAGGACAAGCTCTAACTCCCAAAAGAGTTCATCAAATTGGGATGCAGAGATGGCTGTTTTCGTTACGGTTTCTTTTAATTTCTGAAAGATCGTCTGTTTTGGCTTCTCCTGCTCGCTTATTTTCTCGCGTTTTTCTTCAGCCTGTTTTTCAGACGATTGAGGCACTTTTTCAATGCTAATCTCTTCTTTTTTTTTCTCAACCAGGCTTTCTTGTTCCTCTTGTGGTATAGGTAATGATGGAGTCTCAGAAGTAGCGTCATCTACTTTACGCGAAAAGGTTGCTAATGCTTGTCCTAGTTTCTTTTTGAGAAATCCAAACATGGTACATTACTCCCAAAGGTATTTACTCATGGAGCGAAGCTAACTCATCTTTGAGTTGCTCAGTATGATGCAGGATGAGCTCGAGTTGTTTGATAAGCTTTGCACGATATTCCTTTAGTTGTTCCTGCTGTTTTTGAACCAGTTCTTGTGTTGTTGCCAAATCTTTCTCAACACAAACATCACTACCCACATTGATGGTTAATGCATCTGTTTTTTGTAATACTGCTTGACAAAAGATACCATTTGCAAGCGGAACAAGGAGTGATGAACCCGGTTGAAGCACTGCAAATTCTTGAAGGGCATTCTTCATTTCAGTAACCTCTCCAAGTTGTTCATCTACTTTCTCTATTTGTTCTTTTATCTGTTTCACTTGCTCTTCGAGAAATTGATACAGGAGATGCTTTTCCTGATGTTCTGCTTCCATTATACCTCCTTAAACTGATCTAATCGTGTTCCCTTAGCCTGCCGCAAGTAATCTCGCACCATGGCATCAAAGAGTACACTTACTGATTCTCCAGCGGTAATGCGTCTGATTCCTTCTCCTAAAAGAACGCCCATCGAAAGAAACTTCATGTTCGGCAGTTGCTTTTCCTTAGGAACAGGGATAGTATTCGTGACAATGATCTCTTTTGCCTTTGCTTTCTGGAGTTTATTGATCGCATCTCCCGAGAGTAATGCGTGGGTTGCACAGATATATACGTCCTTTGCACCACTCTCAGAGAGCGCATGACAGCCAGCCACAATCGTGCCTCCGGTATCAATCATATCATCAAAGAGGATGGCTGTTTTTCCTTTAACATCCCCAATAACATTGCAGATTTCAGCCTCATTTGGCTTTGGTCGTCGCTTATCAATAATCGCGAGAGGAAACTGTATGGTTTGCGCTAAACGGCGTGCTCTCTTTACTCCACCAGTATCAGCGGCAACAACAATTCCTTTTTTCATCTGCTTACCGAGGAGGTAGATCGCAATCGTTGGTATTGCGGTAAAGTGATCTGAAGGAATATCAAAGAACCCCTGAATCTGATCTGAGTGGAGATCAATAGTTACTACCCGATCAGCACCAGCTGTTTGAATCATATTAGCAACTACTTTTGCTGAGATGGGCTCGCGAGCAAGGGCAGTTCTATCCTGTCGTGCATACCCAAAGTAAGGGACAACTGCAATGATCTCTCCTGCTGATGCTCGCTTCAATGCGTCGATGATTAAAAGAAGTTCCATCAGGTTTTCATTCACTGGTCGACAGGTAGGTTGAATAACAAAGACTTGCTTTTTCCGAACCGGTTCAAGAATCCTGACATAGACTTCACCATCCTGAAAATGAGATATCTCTATCTTCCCCAGAGGGACACCAAGATATGAGGAGATCTCCTGTGCCAATGCGGGGTTTGCACAGCCGCAGAAGAGCATACAGTCAGTTTTTTCTGTCACATGATCACCTTTTCTGGGTAAAACCTCGCTGTTATAAAAAGCTTTCTTCTTACGAAAATATTTGTTTAATTTGATTATTAGTTTACACTTTAATAATAAGCCGAGATTTCTGCACTTTTGGTGATTTAAATGGAAAAATTGAATGAAAAAAAAGAAAGTGGGTAGTACAGCAATACAGAAGCGGTAGAAGTGCTACTTCTAT
>JACPJR010000027.1 GCA_016187565.1 Candidatus Woesearchaeota archaeon | reverse complement strand
TCACCAGTATGTCCCTGTCAAGGTCCTGCCTGAAGGTACACAAGTAATTAATGTCTTTGCTGATGGTTCGCTGAACAAAACCTTAGTGTTTACTGAGGCAGGCCAAGTACAAAGAGTTACCATCAAGATCCCCAAGAAAGCGCAACTGGTCTATGGAACTATGAAGATAGAAGGGAAACCGTCAGAATCATAACGGCATACATCTCCCGGAAACACCGGTTAAGTGCAGTACTCTTTTGTCGTGTGCATAAGGGAGGTACAGGCTTAAATGAAAGGGGGAGCACACAATCGTTTTTGAAGAGAAAGTGCACTCGTAAGTTACTTCCGTTCATCATCTCCTCTCGGATCTGCGGGTGTTCACTCACTCATCGTGCAGAAAAGAGAGAAGCATTGTTTCTATATAAACATTTATATACCGGTTACCCCTAAAAGGGGACATGGCGTACAAAAAAAGAGTGCCAAGAGAGGAACATAAAGAGCGCCAAGAAACTCGTTCTCTACAGGTAAAAACAGGAGATAACATTAGAGAGATAAAAGAACCAGTCAAACGAACCTGTAACTTGTGCCAGCAGGCAGTTCTTCTTTCAGATACCACTCTTGGAGAACTTGTCAGCCCGACCATCTTTCACTACATTCAAAAAAAGCACCCCCAATTCTCCGAAGAGAGCAGGGTTTGCACCAATTGTTTGCACATCAATCGGGCAGAATATATACGCGAAACAGTCATTCAGCATAAAAAAGAAATCGACAAAGTCGATCATCATGTTGCTAAAACCATCATGGAAAATGCGCTGCTTTCAATAGATCCAGGAGAACAGCGCTCTCAGCTTACTTTGGGCGATCGTGCTGCAGACGTTATTGCTGAGTTTGGTGGAAGCTGGATGTTTCTGAGCGTTTTTTTTCTGTTTATTGCGGCATGGATAGGTATTAATACCTATATGCTTATAGAAAAACCATTTGACCCCTCTCCATTTATCCTTTTGAACCTTATTCTCTCCTGTCTTGCAGCCATCCAAGCACCCATTATTATGATGAGTCAAAATCGACTTGAAGCGCGAGATAGATTGCGGGCAAAGTATGATTACCAGGTAAATTTAAAAGCAGAACTGGAAATCCAGCATCTGAACGAGAAAATGGACCTTCTCCTGAAGAAGATGTGGCACCGACTTATCGAGATCCAGCAGATGCAAGTAGAGACCATGGAAGAAATGCGTAAAAAGAGGTAAGATGCTCACCTATAATCACATCCACCTAAGAACGCGCTGTCGCAGTGTCCAGAGGATTGCTCCCAAACAAACGCGTAGTGATGGGACAATTCTCCTACAGTTTTTGGCATCTCTTGCCTTATTTCTCTGGCTGCTTTAAGAATAGAAAGATATAAATACTTCACAGCGATCATCAGCCTGAGAAGAAGATGAGGTGGCTTAACCATGCTTAAAATGAAGAAAATCTCTGAAACCTACGATATGAAGGTCTTTACTGATACTGGTGATTATTTTGGTGATGTCGAGGAATCCATTCTTACTCAGAACAAGGTGTTTGGCTGGCGGGTTAAATCAACCAAGAACAGCTTTTTGACGAGGGTGTTGGGAAGCGCCAAGGGTGTTATCGTTCCCCATCAGTTAGTCAAGAGCATTGGCGACGTCATGATCATCAGCAAGGCTGCAATGCCTGCCCACTCTGCAGACGAAGAAGAAAAGGAAGAGTAAAAAATCTCGTTTACGTTCCCAATCGTTTTGTCATTCTTATGCGTGGGTCTTTTGTACTACTTACAATATTTAGGGCAGTACTTGAACTCACTTCTTTCTCCAAAAGAAACCAGCCTTACTTTCTAATCTTTCAATCTTGCCTTGAGATTGAAGGTCCATCAACACCCGATAAAGCAAATGCCAATTTATGACGCGATCCGCTTTCTTTTGAAGCTCTTCAAGAATCTCGTTTGTACTTTTTATTTCTGTCTTAGATAAGATCTCCAAGATTTTTTCTTTGTATTTACTCATATCTAAAGCTTTGATCCAAATCTTTTTAGACGAATATCCAAAGGTTTATACCAAGCTTATGAAAAGGTTTATATAGATGAGGAGATCTTATACCCATTATGACAGATTCTGTAAAGAAACCATGGTACAAAAAATGGTGGGCAATTGCTATTTTTATCTTTATTGGCTTAATAATCATAAGCAGCCTGTTCGGTGGTAATGATGACTCTACTGAGAATGCAAAACCAGATGAGGAGAACCGTGCCGGGCTACAACAGCAAGAGCAGCAACAAGAAGTAAAAACCTATCAGCTAGGAGACGAAATCCAAGCAGGGGACTTTACTTGGAAGATTACTGGAGTTTCAACAGCAAAAGAAATAGGACAGGACCTTGCAGGTACGTTCTTTGGTGAAACCGCAGATGGAATTTTTGTTATAGTCGATGTAGAAGTCTCGAATACGGCTAAATCCGCAAAGTATCTCACTAATTCTTTTGTTAAATTAATAGATGAGCAGAGTAGAGAGTTTTCTCCTAACACTGCGGCTGCAATCTATCTAAAACCAGAAGGCTCTGCACTTTTGTTTGAGCAAATAAACCCAGGTATAACTAAGAAAGGAAAAATTGTTTATGATGTTCCAGAAGGCGTAAATAACTTTAATGTAAAAATTACGTCAAACCTATTAAGCAGCAATATTTACAACCTAAAGTTGACAATTAATCCATAACTTCTGACTTATCAATAGTACGAAGCTTTAAATACTTTTGTGGTCTGTCTTTCTTTATGTTTATTGATATTATCTTTCCCCGTACACAGACTAAAGACGTTTTACCTCTAGCGCAGCGGCTACATATTCATGGCGTTTGTGGTATAGGTACGGATACCCCCCCTCTCGCAAGCAATGCTCAGGATTCTCAATCAAGGGAGCAGCCACCACTTTCCCAGGACGTTTCTGTCTTTTATGGTAGTTTATCAACCTCTCGGAGAAAGCAGAGCGATGTCGTTATCCATCGTTCACAGGGAGACGATCGAAGCATTATTGAACAGGGATCAATCGACCTGATCTATGATCTTGAAATCTCATCACGAGCAGACTTTCTTCACCATCGAAATTCTGGTCTTAATCAGGTACTCTGCAATTTGCTTCAAAAGAAAAAGATAGCATATGCCATTGCATTTTCAACGCTCTTACATACATCCTCACGGAGAAGGTCCATCCTTATTGGGAGAGTTATGCAGAACATCTTCCTCTGCCGAAAGTATAGCGTGCCCATGATTATTGCCTCCTTTGCTCAAACCCCTTTTGAATTACGAGCCTTCGAAGAGCTCCAAAGCTTGGGTATAAGCCTTGGGATGCAACCCACAGAAGCAAAGGCAGCACTTTCTTTTCTTGGAGAACGAATCCAGCAAAGAAAAAAACAGCGAGATGCAGAGAAACATTTATATACCCTCAACCTTTCTGATTTATCGAGGTAAATTCACGAAAAGTACCTCTTTCTGAACCCTTAGAAAATGGTTAACCCAGACAAAAGCAACACAGAAGAGACTCCTCAAAGTCAACCCGTGCATCAGAAGATTATTCCTCGATCGGTTGAAGAGGAGATGAAGAGCTCCTATCTAGATTATGCAATGTCGGTCATTGTGAGTAGGGCACTTCCTGATGTCCGTGATGGTCTCAAACCCGTCCATCGTCGTATTCTCTATGCCATGAATGAGATGGGTATGCACCACAGTAAGCCCTTCAAGAAAAGCGCGCGAATTGTTGGTGAAGTCTTAGGAAAATATCACCCCCACGGAGACACTGCAGTCTATGATACCTTAGTAAGAATGGCCCAAACATTCTCACTACGCTATGTGCTTGTTGATGGTCAAGGAAACTTTGGAAGTGTTGATGGCGATTCTCCGGCAGCTATGCGCTACTGTGTAACAGGGGACACCTTAGTTTCGACTAATAGGGGGATTATACCTATCGAAAGCATCTCCGATGGAGAAGAAAAAGAAATTTATTTAAAAGTAATCAATTATCAAGGAAAAGTTGTTAGAGCAAACAAGTTTTTTGATTCTGGTAAGCATAAAATTCTTAAATTGACAACGACACAAGGGTATGAACTTAAAGGCTCTTATAATCACCCGGTTCTTTGCTGGGGATTAAACGATTTCGGCTTCCCCACCTTACAATGGAAGGTTTTGAATGATATAACTCCCAAGGATTATGCGATTATTAATCGAAGTTCCGCATTATTTAGTACTCACAACACCAACGTAACACCCTTCTCCCCAAAAAATTCTCGCTATAAAGACATTGGACTGCCAAAAAAAATGAATGCAGATTTGGCTTTCCTCTTAGGAGCCTTAGTCTCGGAAGGTTTTTTTCACCAGGGACAGATTGGCTTTAATAACCAAGATGTTGAGTTCTATAGCAAGGTAAAAAATATAGTTAAACAACAGTTTTCTGGTATTAACTTATATGAAAGAAATATAAAGGGAGACTGCTGGCAGTTAAGCATCTATCATCAACAAGCGGTAAAGTTCTTAGAAAATATTGGATTAACCCGCGTCAAGTCTGGTGAAAAAGAAATACCCTTTACCGTCTTGTCATCAAGCCGGGGGGCAATACAACAATTTTTAATGGCTTTATTCGAAGGCGACGGTAGTGTAATTTTTCACAAGGACAAGAGACACGGCGGTAAGAGTATTGAACTTCTTTATAACTCAAAAAGTTATAAATTAATACAACAATTGAAAACGTTGTTATTAAGTTTTGGTATTGTAACCACCTCACCTTTCAGAGATAAAAGAAATAATTGTTACAAGCTGATAATTAGTGGACACGGAAACATAAAAACGTTTAAAGAAAATATTGGATTCTTTTCGCAAAGGAAACAAACCATTTTATCAAAAATTTCTGAAGTTAATTCTGGAAGAATGAGTAAGATTGATCACATCCCTTTTTTGAATGATTATTTAAGAGCTAATTACAAAGAAGCATTTATTCAAAAAAATAATGTAGATAGATACAATAGATTAGAGCAACATTATCTTCGTCTTAAAAAGATTCTTGGAACTCAGGATAATAACCTGATCGATTGGCTTATTCGTAAGAAGTATTTCTTTGATAAGGTAAAGATTGTTGAACGATTAAACCAGGAAGATAAGGTATACTCTATCAGGGTAGATAGCCCCTGTCATTCTTTTGTTGCCAATGGGTTTATCAATCATAATACTGAAGCACGACTCAAGAAAATTGCAGATGAACTGCTTCAGGATATTGAGAAGGAAACCGTTGCTTTTGTAGCAAACTTTGATGGAAGCTTGCAAGAACCTGCTGTTTTACCAGCAAAACTCCCGAATCTGCTGTTAAATGGAAGCAGCGGTATTGCCGTTGGTATGGCCACCAACATTCCGCCCCATAACTTGGGTGAGATCAGCGAAGCTATTATTCGGGTTATTGATCAACCTGAACTCTCCATCCAGGAACTGATGCAAGTAATTAAAGGCCCGGATTTTCCTACAGGCGGTTTGATTCTTGGTCATAACGGTATTCTGAGCTCCTATGCCACAGGAAGAGGCAGAATTCTTGTTCGAGCGAGAACAACCGTGGAACAACAGAAGAACAGACAACGCATTATTGTGACTGAAATTCCGTATATGGTAAACAAAGCTACCTTAATCGAACAAATCGCTCATGCCATTCGTGATAAGATCATCCAGGGAATAACCGATATCAGAGATGAGTCTGACCGAGAGGGTATGCGTGTTGTGTTGGAACTTAAAAATGACGCAAATCCCGAGATTGTGTTGAATCAACTCTTTAAGCATTCGAGAATGCAAGTCACGTTCGGAACGATCATGTTGGCGTTAGTGCATAATGAGCCGAAGGTATTTACTCTCAAGGAATTAATTGAGCATTACATTGCGTATCGAAAGCAGGTCATTACTAAGAGAACCCAATTTGATTTAACCAAGGCACAGGAAAGGGAGCACATTCTTCTCGGACTAAAGATTGCTCTTGAGTATATTGATCCGGTCATAGCACTTATTAAGAAATCACCGACGGTTCAAGACGCCAAAGCCGGGCTGATGGAGTTTTACTCTCTGAGCGAGAAACAAGCACAGGCCATCCTCGATATGAGACTCCAACGACTTACTTCGCTTGAGCAAGAAAAGATTCGTGAAGAGCTCAGGGCCTTACACCTTCACATCAAAGAGTTGAAGATTATTTTAGCGAGCAGTACCAAAATTCTTGAGATCATTAAGGAGGAAGTTCGTCAATTACGTGAGGCCTATGGAGATGTGCGAAGAACTGAAATTATTGAGAGTGAAGAAGAAGAGATTGAACTTGAAGATCTTATTAAACCAGAAGAAGTTGCGGTAACTGTCACGCATGCAGGATATGCAAAGCGAATGCCGCTTGATTTTTACAAGCAACAACGTCGTGGCGGAAAGGGGATTATTGGAGCCACAGCAAAGGACGGGGATGTCGTAGAGACCTTGTTTGTAGCAAATACCTTAGACGTGATTTTGCTCTTCACTGATAAAGGAAAAGTACATTGGTTGAAGGTTTACCAGATCCCTGAGGCAAGTAGGATTGCCAAGGGAAAGCCACTGATTAATCTTGTTGAGCTAGATCAAGGAGAGAAGATCACTGCCCTCGTTCCTCTGAAGGGATTCCATGAAGAGGGCCAGTATCTGATGATGGCAACAAAGAACGGTATTGTGAAGAAAACGCCGCTCCAACTCTTCTCAAATCCCCGTCAAGGAGGCATTCGTGCGATTACCCTTGATCCGGGAGATCAATTAATTGGTGTAAAGTTAACCGATGGACACCGTCAATTAATCCTTGCCACAAGAAATGGCATGGCAGTGAAATTTCATGAGACCAATGTTCGTTCAATGGGGCGGTCTGCTCGGGGTGTTGTTGGTATCCGTCTCAGAGACGGAGAGGAAGTTATCGGTATGGTTGTTGCTCTTGATGATAAAACCTTATTGACCGTTACTGAAAATGGTTATGGAAAGCGAACTCTCATTGAAGAGTATCGCCTCATCAATCGAGGAGGAATCGGCGTCATCAATATACAATGTAGCGAGCGCAATGGAAAGGTTGTAGGCATCAAATCAGTTGATGATGACGACGAGATTATGCTCATCAGTAAACAAGGGATCATCATCCGTATACGAGCGCACGATCTCTCAGTTATTGGCCGAAACACGCAAGGAGTTCGGGTTATGAAACTGGAGCAGGATGATAAACTGGTTGCAGTTGCGAAAATAGCAACCGATAGCGGAACAGAAGAGCTTCCACCTATCGATGATTCTGTGAACGATGACGAAAGCGAAAATGTACTGAAGCAGGAGAATTCGTCCTCTGGAGAAAACGGTCATATATTGCTTGACGAATCAAGCAATCCTTCAGCCAAACCAGACGAGGATTAGATCATGATACTGATTCGTCTTCCTCCTAAGCATACTCGACTGTTGAGAGACGCATAGCATGAAATCCTTGAAAGGAATTGCCCTCGCATATCCGGGAACAGAAGACATTGTTGCACAAGAAATTGAGGAACGTCTAGGTAATAAAGGTACGGTCTACCCATCATGCGTTGTCTTTGAGGTTAATCATTGTCGAGAAATCTGTCAATTTGCCTATCAGACAAGATCTGCAGGCAAGGTGTTCATTCTTTTGACCCATTATCCTTGTGATAGCGACCATACAGACCCGTTTCATGAATCAGCAAAATGGATAAGATTGCTTGATCTTCATCCATGGGTTAATGCAGAAACTACCTTTGCTGTTCGCTGTACTCGTGTAGGATCTCATTCATTTTCAAAAACCCAAGTTGAGGAAGAGTTAGGAGGATTTTTTTCTGATGCGTTAACAGCAGTGGGCATTGTTCCTCATGTTGATCTTGAAAATCCTTCTCTGGTGTTTACCGTCTATATCTACCACAGAGATTGGTATGTTGGTATTGATGTTACTGATCTTGATATCAGCAAGAGAGATTACAAGGTATTTCTTACTCCCTCTGCATTGAAAGGGCCGGTTGCTTATAGCCTTCTTCGCATGGCTGGTTATAAGGCTCAACAAAAGGAAGTACTATTGGATCCGCTTTGTGGCTGCGGGACAATTCCCATTGAAGCAGCACTCTATGAAAAGAGCGTATCACCTCATTTTTTCCAGAAAGAAAAGTTTCACTTTCAAAAACTCTTGCCTATGGCCAATGAAAATAGCGATGCGCTTTTTGCTAACCTTGACCAACAACGAAAAGAAGTAACAGGCACTCTTGCTGGTTTTGATCCCTCATTTCATGGGCTGAGTGCAGCACGAAAGAATGCAAAAATTGCCGATGTCCACAAAGCTATTCTCTGGAGTAGGTGCGATCTTGAATGGTTAGATACGAAATTCAAGGAACAAAGCGTTCATAGAATTGTTACGCAACTACCCGTAATGACGAAAGTCCGCTCCTCTAAAGAAATAGAGCCAACCTATAAGGAGTTCTTTTATCAAGCGAACTATATTCTCCATGCTGAAGGAAAGATTGTTGTTATCTCGAGCCAAGATTTGGAGTTGTTGCTGAAGGAATATGCCTCTAACTATGATTTTAAGCAGACCGCAAAGCGTTCTATTATCCACGGAAAAATGGAAGAAACCGTACTCATCTACGAAAAACAAAAAAATAGAGTCTCAATAAAATGAGTAAGAGTGTAGATGAAGCTAATCCTGCAAATATAAACCAGATTATGTCTAATGTAAAAGCGGGTTTTGTTAAGGCAAGAAACTTAACAAAAGAAGATACGCACAAAAATTCAAAAGAGATTATGGATACTGCTTGGAGCAAATTTGAAGAACTTATAAAGTTAATAGCTCAGGAATGTTATAATTTTCCACCCGAGAAAAAATATATATTTCCTTCTAATGAATACCTCTTACTTTGGTCGATATTGGCCGAATTAGTTAAAACCATTCAAAATTCATTTAGATTAGCTGAGGAGGGATATTACCGTTGTGCATTTGGGGAGTTAAGGGACGTTCTTGAGCTTGTAATGAAGATTAAATTATTCTACATTAGCACTGAGGATTTTAAACAGTGGTCTGAAGATCCCAATAAGGTTTATAACACTAGAACAATGAGAAAACTTTCATTTTTCAAAAAATCTGGATTAAATGAAGAAATAAAAAAATTGTCAAACTCTTTGAGCCTTTATCGCCACAGCTCAAGTGTTAATTTGGACTCAAGAGGATCGGTTATGACTAACATTAGTTAGCGACATAAGTAACGCATGAAGTTTTGCATAAAATTGTGTTCTTGCCAGAAGTTTTCTAATGCTTCTTGCATGTCGTCGATTGTTGGGAAGTATTGTGATTTTATGACGTTGTTTTTTGTGACTTTCCAACAGG
>JACPJR010000026.1 GCA_016187565.1 Candidatus Woesearchaeota archaeon | reverse complement strand
CCCAACAACGCAAAATATATCTTCTAGAAACCTTTTCAGGCAGTTTGATATGCTGGCTTGCATATCGGCAGGGCTAATACCCCTGCCCACCTTATCTTAACGCAAAGCAATCTCCTTTATTTTACTTTCGAATCTACTGATTGGTGCAATGGTGATATAAACCGATCCAGCTTTGTTGTATCAGATAGGTTTAGGAATTTTTGAGTTCCGTCATTTTCCATGACGGTGCCAACTATTCTTCTTTTCTTGATAATATCTCGTACATTTATTTTTTCTCCACTAATTATTTGTCTCATCTCATAAGAAGTTAGATAGTAACAATTACTCCATGAAGAAAAATTTGCTTTTTGTGCTATTATTTTGAATATTTTCCGTACTTCATAGCTTGCTTTACTTATTTTGTTTTTTCTATATTCATTCAAGAAAGTTCCTTCTTGAAGCGCATATGCTAATACACTTACTCTTGGATTATTTATTTTTTTTAGCAAAGTCTTGGATTCTTTGACTTTTGTGGTGTGATTTTTTATTGCTAAATCTCTCTCTTTTTTACAATCCTTTTTTAACAAGCGAGCTAATTGATCTCTTGCGTCGTCTAAATTCCATGGTTCTTCACAAAAATTAACAGGTATATGACTATAAGCTAAAAGCCATTTTTCCAATTCCTTATCAAGCACTCTATCGTCTATTTTTTTCGCTTGTATTTTTTCAGCGATTCTCATCAAATCATATTGAGATAGAAACAATGATGTGTGTTCTGCGGGATAAGTAACCGTCGCAATTAAATGATGTATTTGATTGTCAGCATAGCCCAATTCATTTAATTTTTTCATCAAAATCTCTGTTCCTCTACGACCTATGGCGGAAGTAACATAAAGACCTGCGCAGAAGATCTGATAGTTTTGTACAAATGTATCCCATTGTTCAACAGTTACATCTTTGATGCACTTATCTAAAGATGTTAATAACTGTAGAGCTATTGCTTCGTATCTTTTTTTCAATAATCGGACTTTTTCTACACTATTAATGGACTCGATTAACGCAAGATTGTATTTGTTTAGATTCTCTGGATTGTGAAATATGTGTGTTCGTGTTCCATTCGTTGTTAGAAATAATTGTCGTAATCTTGTATGAATACCAAAATAATGGAGATGATGGAAATTTCCTTCAGATGACATGTATTGATGCCAAAAGGACATGTTCCTTGTTATAGCTAATTCCCACGTTACCTTATCAATCACAACAAATTGATCGTCTGCATGCATAACACCGTTTTATCATCCTTCTTTATTAAACTTTCTTACCTTCTCAGAAGGTTTAGAATCTCTCTTATTGTCACCACAAGGTTGTTTCATATTTCTCGTCGCTGATCATCTAGACACAAAAACGAGATCGGAATATTTATATAGAAGTTGTATGTTGGGGATTATGGTAAGCTCTCGCATTTTAGACGCAGTTTAGATAAGAGGTGGGAGGTCATTTGTTGTCAGGGGGAAAGATAACGAGTGTCAATAAGAGGCAGTATCTAAGAAAAAAGTATTTCCAGAGATTCTTACGAATATTCATTTTACCGATATTCTTTTGTTGGCTGGGAGTTATGTTGGTAACACCAGCAGCTGCAATAACTGAGCCAGAGCCAGCATCCTTTTCTCCTTATGATGATTACATCACGTATGATCTTTCTACTGGCGATGTTGGCATTCGCATTCCACTGGTTACTGTTCCCGGAAGAAATGGCCTTGATTTTCCGGTGATTCTTGAATATAATGCCGGGATAAGCGTTATGCAAGACGCCTCGTGGGTTGGTCTTGGTTGGAAACTCGACACAGGAAGTATTGAAAGAACAACAAGCGCTATCCCGGATGACTATGATAGTGCAACGCATGGTAATAATGTCTATTGGTACAGCAAGTTCACCAGTCCTGATTATTACCAGTATGGTGAAAGCAAAATGGACTGGTTTGGAACATTGTTTAGTTTAACGACAACTGCAATACTCGGGTTTGCAAAAGGTGGTCCTGTAGGAAGTGCCATGACGGTAGGTTATTCGCTCGTAAGCAACCCAACCATGTTGAGTCCGGTAACCTATGTCAAGACCGGCGTTCTTGATGTTCCCTCTTCTCCTGACTGGAGTTCGGTGGATGGATTCTTGAAAAGTTATGCAGGAGTGCAGAATCCCACACCTATTTCAGAAGAGATCCACGATATTAATTTTCCTGATATTTTTATAGCAGATACTCCAGTCTATGAAGGAAAACTCGTCTATGGAAAATCCATTGCACAAGGTGCAGATTCAGTTATTTTTCATGCACAACGTGCAAATGGTCATCTCAGCGATGTAGCTACCGATGCTGCCTGTCGTGCAGATGCCTCTTTATGTAGTGATAATCTCCAGATTTCTTTTGCCCGAGCATCTGCTGGAGAAGATAATGGCTTAATGGTTTCTTTTTCCATGACAACAGCCGATGGCACAATCTACGAGTTTGAGGGAACAAAAAAAGCAGTTCTCGGATCGCTTGGTTCTAAAACTGCTGCATTCTCTGGCGAGGGGGTTTCTTTTTCCCGATCAACAAAATTTCCTCTGCAGGATGAGGAATGTCATTTTGATGAAATTTTCAATTATGCAGAGATTTCCCTCCTGAAGCCATACTATCTTGCCTGGGGTCTTACAGCGATTCGTGATCCACAAGGGGAAAATAACATTACCTTTACATACACAGACTGGTCTCTTCCCTTGCATTTTACCTCTCCTGATGAACGAACCGGAGAATCATGTCGCAAGCAGGCTGATGGCACTCAAGGTTTTAGTGAGACCTACCATACGGTACAATACCTTAAAACCATTGAAACACCTAGCCATATTGCGGTGTTCTTTACCGAACCCCGAGAAGATGGTCTTGATCTCGATGGAAATAGCCAGCTACGTTTACGAAGAGTAAGCCTCTTCCGTAAGCAGCCGGGAAAAACAGAGTACACTGAACAAGACATAGCGCTTACCACCTATTCCTTTACCTACGATTATTCCCTCATGAACGGAACTCCGGATAACCCACAGAAGAGAGGAAAACTAACACTCAAACAACTAACCCAATGTGGTGCAGGAAAACCTGCCTCATGCCCAAGTCTGCTGCAAAAAATTCCTCCTTACAATTTTACCTACTTCTATCCAGATGCCCAATGGGATGTTAACGCCTTTGACCGATGGGGATATTTTTACTACAACAAGAATAATCAGCAGAATCATAACAGCGAAGCATGGGAACAAAAGGCAGACGGTAGTAACGTAACGATGTCAATTCCCCAAGCATGGTCGTTGCAGAACATCACCTGGCCGACCGGTGGAGCAACGATCTTTGTCTTTGAAAGTGACCGCTACAAGCAAGTGAATAATGCTTTTGCCGATAGCATGGGAATAAACCTACTTTATGGAATCGGTGAGCAAAAAGATACTCATTTTGGCGGTGGCATTCGATTGAAAGAGGTAAGCAATTGTCCATCATCCCTTTCTCCTGCATCAGAATGTATAACGAAGCAGTATCTCTATGAAGACTTTACAAATAATAGCCTGATTAACTTTGAAGAAAAAACTGGATACAATAGCGTGGGGACTTCTGAAAGTAGTGGCATTGCAACTGGTGAACCTGGAACGTTTGAATCTGCACAAGACAGTATCATCCTTGGATCTGCATACAGTACGCCACAAGTGCAATACAGCAAAGTGACCGAAGTCATCGGAGGAGATGACACCTCTGCGCCTTATGGCTACACCGTGTATGAATTCAGCACAGCAAAAGATTACCCCAATGAAGGATTTTATCAGCCACCCATTGTGCTCAGTCATCCAGCAAATATAAATTGGGAATACGGTTTTTCTTTTCGGCGAGCCCCACATAAGCATCTGGTTATTCCAAAGAAGTTTATGTTAACCGGACCAAAGAATCACACCATGAGATTTATTTTTAGATATGATTACTTAGGAGCATGCGGAGAATGGTTTGCCTACTGGTACAAAGATTATACGCTACCATCGACAAGCAGCTGTAATCTCGAGGATCAGGGTTTGGCGTGCATGGAGATCTCTATTCAAAATACCCACGACTTCAAATACAGCTTTGAAAATGCCCAAGAAGTCTACAATCGAAAGTGCTTAGGATATGGTAGTGCTTGGTGCCCTCGGGTGCAGGATTGTGGCAATGACCGTTCCTGTAGCGATGCTGAAATTAAAGCTACTCCCGCATTTTTCTTCTTTGTGAATGGATGGGATGATTTAGATTATCTCTGTGGCGGTACCTGGAAGGACACTATTCCTACTGAACCATGGGGCCATGACCTTGAATGTCTGGACAATGACAACAAAAGTGGCTGTGATCTGATTTCAGGATGGGATTCACTTCCCACAAGCAAACGCTATAATGGAGACGTTGATACTAGCGATAAACGAGGGTTATTAAAACGTATGCAGCAGTATGCACCAAATGGATATCTCGTTGGAGAAACAACCTACACCTACCGTCTCGACAATGCATGGATGCAGATCCATCGTATTGATCCGCAGTACCATTTTCCGAAGGCCTCATGGATCCCAACCAATGAAACCATCAATCGTCAAGAGGATGTTCCTGCACGTACGACATACATCTATGATGAATTAACCGGGCAGCCTGAACAGATTCTCCGTTACAATTCAGATGGAACCCTCCACGAAACAAAAACGCAATTCGCTTATGAGGCAGGAGATGCTTATCGAACAATGCGACAGAGCCATCTCTGGAACTATCCCCATAAAATCGAAACATTCACCAATGGCAATAAACGGACAAGCTTTGGAAAAACCTGCTATGATCTTTTTGGTGGCTATTGGCAACCAAAGATTTCTACTCGTTGCAAGAATGTAAGCAGCTGTGATCTTATTACCTATGGAGGAACCGGAGATAGTCTTTGCACGGGCAATGCGTTGTTCAGCAACCAACTGGTGATCAAATACACCAACCAGTATAATGTCTACGGGCATCTGCTCCAAGAGATTAACCCAAGAGGGTTTATCACACGATACTTTTACAGTGACACGAATCAGGAATGTGACAATCAGCAAGGAAGTCCATTGGAGAATACCTATCTTACCTGCATCCAAAGAGACGATGATGATGGGATAACACCAATAGTAACCGAAAAATACGGCTACGACAATTGGGGTAACCTGATTTCTTTCGTAGATGCCAATGAACAACAAACAAGCTATCAATACGATTCTTTTGGCCGACTCAGTAACATAACTAAACCAGAGTATGCTTCATGGTCAACACGATTCATGTACCAATATCAACCAAATTGGATACGGGCTCAGCACCAGTTGCAGAACAAAATCTATGAGATCAATAGTTATTATGATACGCTTGGAAGAAAGAATGCTACACGAATTGACAACAGTCTTAATGATGTGTGGTCTGAGGATTATTATGATAAACGTGGGCTCGTCAAAGAATCAGTACTGCCGTATTATGAGCAGGAAGGAAAAGCATATGCACATCTGATTGGTTATGCCAAAGACCCCTTAGCACGGAAGGAAGTTGTGGTTCCTATCGATGAGGAAAGTGACGCTTATGTTGATTATACCTATAGTGGCAATACCTACTGTGGGGGAACTTCATCGCAATCATGCAGCTCAATTTTTGACGAAGAAACCTGCATTGGTGTAAAAAACTGTGCAGCGATGTATACTGGAATTCCTCCACACTTTTATGGATGTGCAGGAACAATTGCAGCCTGTGAACAGCAACAGCTGGCATGGTGTGAGGATGCAGGATGTGAGCGTAAACAAAAGGCGGATAACTTGTACCAAGTCACGATCAAGGATGAAAATAATAACAACACGAACACTTTTTCTGATGTGTTTGGTCGTTTAGTACGCTATGTCGATCAGACAAATGCCTCCACTGCCTATGGCTATGATAGTCAAGGAAATCTTCTCAATGTCAGCATGACTTTTCCTTTAGCTTCGACACGATTGCTCGTAAGTGAAATATTCTATGATCCGATAGGGAATCTAAGCGCCTCAGGAGGAGAGGAGGAATTTATAGAGATCTATAATGCAGGTGAGACTTCTGTAAGTCTAGATCGGTGGATTCTTGAGGATAAAGATGGACGAGATACGATTACAACTGCACGAACACTGTCTCCTGGAGAGATATTTCTCATTGCCGAGAACCGTCAGGATTTTGTTGCACGGTTTGGGAAGCAACCCGATGATGAGACAACCATCGAGCTGAATAATCAAGGTGATTGTGTTAATCTGTATACACCAGAAGGAAATTTTGTTGATGGTGTAGGTTATGAGCAGGTGCAGAATGGAAATTGCCAGTATAGCGGATGGATGCTTGAAAGCGAAAGCTCCGAGGATGATTCGTTTCAAAGAATTTGTGTTGATCTGGATACCAACCAAGATGATGATTGGGAACAGGTAAATCCAAATCCCTTTAGCATTCCTGCTCGGTGTGGTATTGCTCCCCTACAGAGCATCATGTTATCAACAAAGACGTACGACAGTCTTTCGCGAATGGTTGGAGCACAGTACCGTGATGGTGGAATAAAGTATTATAGCTACGATGACAATGGAAATATCCAGTGGGAAATAAATGCACAGGGTACGAACACCTCCGATCATTATGATGCCCTTGATAGGCTAGTTACGGTTGATTACTTAAGCGACGGAAATGCAGAAATAACCTACCTCTATGATAATGATCCTTCCTGTACCTATCGAAGCGACCGCTCGGGATTATACAAATCATATTCCTTGGGAAGATTGTGCAAGGTCATCGATGATGGAGGAACCACTGAACTCAAATATGATAAACGGGGAAGAGTTATTCGAAAACAAATGGCCGTTGATAATCGGCAGTATACCCTCGACTATACCTATGATCCATCAGATAACATCATACGTCTGGCTTTCGATGACGGAAAAGCGCAACAGAATATGACGTATGATTTTGATGCGTTGAACCATCTCAGGAACATAACCATTGATGGACGTCAATTCACCTATGCCTACGATGCATCAGAAAATGTTCGTAATCTTACCTATCCTCATGGTGTACAGAGCCTTTACACCTACTATCCACGCAATTGGCTCAAGAGCATTGATACGAAAAAAGACGCCACTTCACTCTTCAAGCGATCCTACAACTACGATGGTGTTGGGAACATTGTTGACTTGTACAATGATACACAACAGCTCCAAGAGCTTGCACAGTACAGCTACGACGATCTTTATCGATTAACTAAAGTAACCGGCTACCGTGGATTTATGCCTAATGTGGCCTATGATTACGATGCGCTGGGAAATAGAGGGAGGATGCAGGAAGGTATGACGCCAGAACGAGTCTATGAATATACCAGTAATACAAGCCGCCTTCGCTTTGATGGTGCAAGCTACTACAGTTATGATGCAGCAGGTAACATGATCACCCTTAGTTCCTTTAATCTCGTTGCAAATCCGAGTTTTGAAGTGTACTACAGAGAATCATGGCAAGGTGCTGGAGCAGCAATTGCTAACTGGAAAACAACGGGCTGGGCAGGAACAGAATCGTTTATCATAAATAGTGAGGATAAAACACGCGGTGAGGCAAGCATAACTGCACGTGGACTTAGTACGAAAAACGTCCATATTTATCAAGATATTGATGTCCTGCCTCGCTCGAACTACACCGCGAGCGGGTGGGTAAAAAATGCAGGAACAACAGGAAATACCGGGATAGGAATATGGACCGTCACTCCCCAAGGAAACTGGGGAACGTTGATTGGTTCTACAACCATTCCCTCAGGAAATAATCCATGGAAACGGATAAATGTTACTTTTATGACCGGACAGAATGATACACGGATACGCTTGAGTTGTTTTACCTTCGGAAGCAATGGAGGAAACTTCTCCTGTGATGAAATCCAACTAACTCCCGGACCAATAAATGCACTCTATCGTGCAGAGGATTATCTCTATAACCCTAAAAACCAACTAGCGAGCGTGCAACTTGACACCAGTGTTCCACGAAAAAACGTGTATACGTACGACTACATGGGGAAAAGAACTCGTAAAATTGACGCTGCTGGACTGACTCACTACATCTATTCAGGAAAGGACCTATTATACACGGCAACCTATCCTGGGGATCTTGATAAGGACATCTGTGACAGCTATACCATGATGCAGTGTAATGGCAGCTGTTATCGAGAAGAATATCGGTGGGATGATGCTCGTGTTGAAGAAGGATCATACAATCCCTCATGTTGTGGTGATGATAGTCAAGAGGCATGGGACTCTTTTGTCTATGGCTTTTCCGAGGAAGGAACCTACGATCCGCGAGCAATCATTAATAATTCCGAGAGTGCCTGCTGTGATACCTACCGTGATTGCATTCTTGGTGGATCATGCTATGCCTCAGGTAAGGGTTATACCGTAAACCTCTCTCAATATGGGACAGGTAATGATACACAAACATTCTGCCGTGATTCCGGCATATGGTACGACTGTGATTACTTTAGTGGCGATCCTGAAAATCCAACAGTAAGTTTCTGTTCTACGTGCAATACTTCATTCAGGTGGCTAACGAGTGGTACTACCAATGTTGGTGAATATAGCGCTAAGGGAAATTGGGGTTGTTGTGGTGATGATCCTCAAGAGTATATTATCTGTAATGCTCTAGAATGTGGATGCTGTAATGACCAAACAATGCGTCTCAATAGCAATG
Source organism: Candidatus Woesearchaeota archaeon (assembly GCA_016187565.1). Lineage (NCBI taxonomy): Archaea > Nanobdellati > Candidatus Woesearchaeota > Candidatus Woesearchaeota archaeon. The sequence goes on along the minus strand of JACPJR010000026.1, from coordinate 120,813 downwards.
GTCAATGCATCAAGTTGGTCATTGTCAATGAAACAATAGCCTACTATGATCCAAAGGGTAACCAAAGATTAGAGGAAAGGTTCTATGCGAAGTAATTATCAAAAGCGGATACTGACATTTTTTCTCTTAATCATTGTTCTTGGATTTCTTTTAGTTATGAATGTTTGGGCAAAAAAATCTCCACTACTAATAACCCAGACCACTCAGTTGTCTAAGAATAGTACAAACAGCTCACCACAAGACAGAGGCATAGTAGTAATAAATATTCCAGAAGATAATGAATCATTGCAGGATAATACCTCACCGGAAAAGGAACCATTGCCAGATACATCTATAGTCCAACCAATTACTCGAGAAATCCAGTATCAGGATGATCAACCTGAGCAAGAATCAGCAAAAATTGATACACAAAGCAATGAATATCGACAAGAAAGTGTAAGTAAGAACACCTCTACGTTTTATGTCATTGGATCAAGTTTACTTGCCGAGATCGACCAGGATAATAATTACCGTTATATTCATGGTGATCATCTGAACAGCGTTTCTCTACGGACAGATGAAAGAGGAACAGTAAAAACATCCATCGAATATTATCCCTTTGGTGAAGTCCTTCGCGAGCACAGCGAAGCATCACGATTATTGTATACCGGAAAAGAACAGGACAAGGATACTGGTCTCTACTACTACGGCCAGCGCTATTATCTTCCTTCTGCTGGACGATTTATTAGTGTTGATGTGTGGGAAGGTCAATTAACCAATCCCCAAACCTTAAACAAATATGTCTATGCCTTAAACAATCCTATCTCGTTCGTAGATGAGCAAGGGTTGAAACCACGTCATGGGGCCACGGTTAATGATCATCTCCATACAAGCCCAACGTCTGGATATACTTATTACGGTGAAAAGCCAATGTTTTTAACGGTTTACGATGCTGCGCTCCTTCCTCTTAAGTATTACAACGAGTATAAAGCTACCCAACGGGACTTTGCTACCCTGCGGGCAACGATTGAGAATGCCTATTGGCAAAGCAGAAGTTTTTACCCAAGACCAGTATTACCTGCTGATTATTATGTGACTCATACCTTTGATGTACCTCGTGATTTTGTTCTCAAAACACTCAAACAGACGCAATCTGGCAGAGAGTTTGAGCATTTTCGCATATTCACGAACTCACGGTGGGAGGGAAAAGGTGGCATTCTCTCCTTAGATGGTCAACCGGTTACGCCAGAAGAACAGGCATTGTATCTCAAACTCTCCACTGAGACAAATCCTCCACGAACAGAGACTATCTATAGACCCATTTTTCAGGCTTCGTTTACTGAACCAGATTCAAGTTTTACACAAGACGCACCGATTGATGCAACGAGCGTGATGGTTCCTGTCAAAATAGAATATGAATGGATCATCAAAGAATGATTTTTCCAATAATTTTATAAATGGTAGTTTAATTACTACTCACTATAGACAAAATGGACAAAAAAACATGGCTATTGTTGGCTGGTCTTTTAACTACAAGCTCACAAGCATGTGCCACTCCACGCCAAGAAGAAGGAGCAAAAAGAGAAGCAAGTACTCAGCTTAATCTTCACTATCCTCCTCAAGAAATTCCAGAAACAAGCCCTCATTATGTGTTCCGAAATGACGGGTATGCACGTATTGGCGGATTCTATGATCCAGAGCTTGGAAATTCCCTCAATCTTGAGAGGTTGCGTCCGGCTGAGAAAGGTGGTGATAAGACCTATCAGGAGAGTATTGCTCAACAGGTTCATGATTCACCAGCGTTCAGATCCTATTTTGATGCTGCCCAACAATTATTGCCTGACTCACTACGAATAAATCTTCCTCCAATTACTGAGTGGAAGTATGGCCTTGCGGTGAGCGAGCCACTTTCGAATGAAACTACTCCTTTGGAACAAGGAGTACGATCATTCTACGATACTCTCGTGAATAATGCTTTTGATCCCCAAGTTAAGCAAATCTACGAAAGTAGAGGTGATTCTTCAGCAAGAGAGAATGCTCTACGTAATGATCTTGACTACGTCGTTATTACTTCAAAACCCGTTGATGAAAGCCAGTACCGATTGGTAGCATTGTCCTTCCGCGTTCCAGGAATATAGCACTAAGCACTAAGAAACCTTTATATGGCCTTTGTATTTTCTTCTTCTGGTAGCCATGGATGAAAAAAAAGTTTATCAAAATCTCATCAGAAATATACGTACGTATTTTAATCAGCATAAGCACAAAAAAGCAGTCATAGGCCTGAGTGGTGGCATTGATAGTTCCCTCTCCTGTAAACTCGTGGTTGATGCGCTTGGTCCTGAAAATGTCACTGGACTACTCATGCCTGAGGAAGGATTAACGAATGTTCAGAACATCCGAGATGCAGAAAAACTCTGTCATCTATTGAAAGCAACTCACCACATACAGCCCATTAATCCTTTTCTCAAAGCCTTCACAACAGTAGCATGGAAATCATCACCACTTGCACTGGCGAATACAAAATCACGGATACGAGCCGTACTGCTCTACAACTATGCAAACAGTACGAACAGCCTCGTGATTGGTACGAGTAATAAAAGTGAATTGATGTTAGGCTATTTCACGAAGTATGGAGATGGTGCTGTTGATCTTGAAGTTATTGGAAGTTTGTACAAAACTGAAGTAATTGCTTTGGCAACATATCTGAAACTTCCTCCACCGATCATTACGAAAGTACCGACAGCAGAGCTCTTTCCAGGGCAAATTGATAAGGATGACTTAAAGGCAGAGTATGCTGTTATTGATAAAATTCTACAGCTTATTGAAGAAGGAAAACAGACGAAAGCAATTATTGCAGTAGGGTTTGCTCAAACCTTGGTTGAGCATGTTGTTGGCTTAATCCAAAAAAATAAGCACAAGTTGGTACCACCACCAACGATAATGTACTAGATAAAAAAAGAGTACAAAGAGAGGATTTTTATACAAGCTTTTATAAATAAGAAAGATTCTCGTTCTTAATTATGTCACTCACTAGTCAACAACAATACGAACTGAAAAAATTTATCAAGGAACTCGAAAAACATAAAGGAAGGCATACTGAGTTTGTTTCAGTCTATGTCCCTGAAGGATATGATATGAATAAGATCATGAATCATCTTGCACAGGAACAGGGAACAGCAAGCAACATAAAATCATCTGCAACCAGGAAAAATGTTACTGATGCACTCGAAAGAATGATTCAACATCTTAGAGTTGTTGGAAGGACACCTCTGCACGGGCTAGCGGTATTTTCAGGGAACGTGACAGAGCGAGAGGGACAACAGGATTTTCGGGTGTGGAGCATCGAACCTCCCATACCCTTGAAAACTCGTATCTATCGCTGTGACAAGGAATTTCAATTAGACTTGCTTCGCGAGATGTTGGAAGCTAAAGAACTCTATGCCATGGTCGTCATGGATAGAAGAGAAGGTGATTTGGCATACCTTAAAGGGAAAAGTATTATTCCTGTTGCCTCTACCAAATCAAATGTGCCAGGAAAAACTAGGGCAGGTGGACAATCTTCTGCGCGATTTATGAGGCTACGAGAAGATGCTGCAAAAGAGTTTTACAAAAAGATCGGTAGAATGATGACCGAAGAGTTTTTCAAAAAAGAAAATCTCAAAGGAATTCTGGTCGGAGGACCAGGACCAACAAAGTACGATTTTGTTGATGGAGATTTTATCACGAATGATTTAAAGAAGAAGATCATCGCTATCAAAGATTTAAGCTACACAGGATCATTTGGCTTGCAAGAGTTATTGGAGAGATGTGAAGATGTGCTTGCTCAAGAAGAAGTAATAGAAGAAAAGAAACTCGTTGGAAAGTTTCTTCTATTGCTTGCTACAAAACCAGGCATGGTTGTTTACGGTGAGCAAGAAACCATGCAGCATGTTCAGAACGGAACGGTTGATACCTTGCTTTTATCTGAAGAGCTTGATGAGCAATTGATGGAAAAATTTGAAGAAGAGGCAAAAAAATTAGGGACAGTGGTAAAGATCATTTCAACAGAAACACGAGAAGGTATCCAACTTCGTGATATCGGCAGAATTGCTGCTATCCTCCGCTATGAGATTCACGAGTAAGGATTTTTCCAAAAGTGAGTAAAGTATCTCATAACCTCATCAGATCATGTTGCATAGAGGTCATGCAGCACGCTCTCCTGGGAGTTCTTTTGGAAGCTCTTTGGGAGCGGGTTGCTTTTTACTTTCAGAAATTCCTGCCTTTCGAGCAATGGCCAGAGTTGATTTACTACCTCTCTTCCATTCATCCTGTAATCGTTGTAGTCCCTGAAGTTTTACTGCTCGTGGCTGTGGGAACTGAAGGACAAACTCATTTCGCAAGCGTTTTGCCTGGACAAACAAGGTGTCACGTAACCCTCTCATCGACGTTCTTTGGTGTTCAAGAAAGCGAGCTTTTGTAGCTGGGTCTCCTGGGGCTGTATTGATAGCTGCCTCAATCTCTCGAAATTTTCCCTCAAACCGATGCCAGAGCTGGACAACATAATAATGGATTTCATTAAGGTCTTTTTGGGTCTGTGCAATAACCTGAGCAAAATCCTTACGAATGCCGCTAGCTTTTCTTCCTTTGACATCATGGTTATCACGCTGGAGTGAACCAAAAAGATCATGGATAAGACTCATATTGTGGGCTGCACGAATACCGGTACGCTTTAATTTTAAGTGGAGAAGCTCATTCGAACGGAAGGTAATCTCTGCCAGAACATATTGATTTTTAAATTCACGCGAGAAGGCCTTAAAGACCTTATACCATTCTCCAATCATATTTTGATGAAGACGAGCATAGTGCTGGACAAGGGCACGTTGTCGTGAGATTGCCTCGAGTTTTTCTGAAATATCAGCAATACTCTTTGCCAGACGTTCACTCTCTTCTTGGATTCCTTTCAGTCGTTCGAGCATCTGCCCACGCTTGGCAGGCTTGGTTCCATGACGTCCTGCAATAGCAAAGCATCTTCCTGCCTCACTGCTGAGTCTTTGGAGACGTTGATCAGCTCGCTGTAACTGTTGTTGGTATCGCTTCATTACTTGAAAGAGTTGTTCATCAAAAAACAACAGATCCTTCATCAAACAATATCCCACGGAGAAATCTTTGATCATAACGGTTTTGAGCTGTTGCATTCCTTTTTCTATCCACTGAATCCTTGAGCGTACATCTCCTTCCTGCATCACTCCCCCGATAGGAGCTTTCAGATTATCACCTTCACGAATGATCTCGACAAATGCTCCATGTTCCTGTTGTATACCTTTGTATTCGGTGAATGGATTAAGGATATCAAAAAATCGTCCGAAAAAGCGAGAGATTATTCCCATACTATCCTCCGTAATATGCGGTGCTTAGGAAAGAGAGGAAATGGCACCATCTCTTATGCCTACATCTCCATGGCAAATGCTGCAATCATGAGGAAAAGGCCCACAACCATAAAGATAACCTGGAAAACAACAGGGCTTAACCAAGCCATAGCCAGGAAGCCAGTAACCTTGCTCATACCTCCGAGAACGTTCAATACGCCAAGAGCAGTAATGAGTACTGCAATAATTACTGAAATCCAGCCAACAGCATTACTGTTGGTTATTTCAATAAAAGAATTAATGATGAGATAAAACCCAGCTACTGCAGCAATCCACGGCATGATCGCGATAAACCAACTCTGTGCTAAAAAGGCGGATAAACCCCAGTTAAACCATCCAAAGCCTTCACCAAAGGGAACAAATCCTAAGGCAAAGATCAATAAACCAACAAACATACTGATCCAATCACGTTGTTGCATCATGAAAACCACCTCGTTTTGACGCTGGTAGCGCAGTAACATCGGAATAAAGAGTGAAGTTACTTAAATATGTTTCGTCTCGTTAAGTGTTTTCATAGGGTTTTGCCTTGACATTAAAAAGTGTTATAAAAGAAAAATAAATTCCTCGGTTTATACTTCCCGGTAATTACTTCGAGAAACCTCATCGAGGATTTTTCCCGCAGTTTGGTTGTTCACCATTACTTGGTTGCTTCCACAGTAAGGACAAAGTGGCTTGAGCCGTGATGCTTTTTTTAGGGAAAAAGAATAGCGGCACTTTATACAGATCATCCTTGAAGCGCCTGATTCGCTAAAAATGTGGGACGGTAAGGTTGAACGTCGGGCTACTGAGGCTTTTCGTGATGCCTCTTCTCGAACAGTCTTATTCAAGCACGACTGACAGAGAATCCGCTTCTTTCCATCAGGACTGTATTTTACCTGTTCAAAAGGAAAATCACCTTTACAGGAAACACAACGATAAAGTGTTGCCATACTCCCACCTTTTAACGCCTTTTGTTCCCGCCAAAGTAAAAGAACTTCTCAATAGGAACATCACTTGGCTTGTAGTCGCCATAACGAGGCTTTACTGATTGGTCTTGCGGCCGTTGTACGGACTGTGTCATTGGTTGAGCAGTTGAGGCTGGTTGCATAGGCTGAGGATTCGAATAGTCTTGGTTGGTCATCACTCTCTCAACCCTTGGCTGCGACATGTTTGTTTTGTTATCCTGCATGTCTTTTTTAAGGACACTTACCTCCATCTGCAAGGCTTGAAGTGCATTCTTTAAATCATTAATCTCATGGGACAAACGCTTGGTATTTATTTCAATCATTACCTCTACTTGTTTCTGGAGAAAATAATCCCCAAAATTGGGCTCTTGACCCTTGCCTAAGCTTATGTTTTCCATAGTATCTCCCCTACACTCACCAATTTTTTATTTTGCTTACAACAGTCTTCAACGCTCTAAACATCCCAATCCTGTACACCAACCATATCCACTGTTATTTCCTTGGTACAGTTGCTATGAGCACTGCTACTAATCATGAAAGTTCTGCTTGATAAACTCAACCATAACATCATTGCCTGCGAGCCCATAAGCATGGAGCGCTTCGGAGATATGCTCTTCTTTAAGGCAGATATCACCGACACGATTAAGTCCATCTTTGTCAGCAGCTAACTCAAAGGCCTTGGTTGCATAATTGTACTCTCGTTCCTCAACGCAGGTGTTTCCTAACTCAACGAGTTTTTTCTTGTCCTCAATTTTTGAGAATATTTCAAAGGCATAATCAAAACGATACTTTGTTACACATTGATTACCAACTTCAATTAATTGGGAGGTATCACCAATGGCGATAAATGCCTTAACTGCATGATCTAACTTCCCATCATTCAAGCATTTTTTCCCAAGCTGGAGAAGTTTATCTTTATCATTCGCCAGTTTGTAAACATCAATACAATTGTCAATCTGTGACAGTCTTCGGTAATCCTCGGCAACGTCCAAGAGTTGTTTCTTATTGCCAGCCAAGACAAAAGACTTCACCGCATCACTAAGATTTCCTCGCCGTCTATATTCTTCACCAAGAGCCGTCATAAGATTATAACGGAGTTCAGGCGTAAACATGGAGAGATTAAGATTCTCTATCCCTTTCTTTAATAAGTGGGGAACAACCTTCGCAAATTTATTGGTATCTTCTTTTTGTGCAAAGAACTCCTGGTTGGTTTCAACAATGTTTGAAACCATTTTAGTAATGGCCTTATCCTTTTCCTCCATGCATCTCACCTTTTTTTGACCTACCCCTTAAGGGTTATGTTTTACTGTTGAGTAAAAATATGAGAGTGAAACTAGTATATAAATGTTGCGATTAATATACGTTTTTGGAGATTAATTGTTCGCAGTACCCTGGTTTCTGCTAGCTACTCTGGGGTGATACTCATGGAATCCGACATCTTTATATATCCTTGGTCTCAATCGCGTAGTATGACAACAAGATCATCACGTCCCTTAAAACCAGCACGAAAAGGAACGCCTCTTATTGTAACGAGCGCCTTGCCCTATGCAAATGGAAGTATCCATGTTGGTCATTTAGTTGAGTACATCCAGACTGACATCTTTGTCCGATTTTTACGGAGTACAGGAGAACCAGTTGTCTATTGCTGTGCTGATGATACCCATGGAGCACCTATTGCCATTAAGGCAGATGAATTAAAGATCACGCCAGAAGAACTTATTGCTCGCATGGGAGAAGAGCATCAACGGGATTTTCAGGCATTTCACATTCAATTTGATTCCTACTATACTACCCATTCTCCTGAAAACAAGTACTTTAGCGATCTTATTTTTACCCGGTTAAAAGAAAGAGGGTATATCTACACAAAAGATGTAGAAGTAACCTTCTGTCCCTATTGCCAACGAAACTTGCCTGACAGGTATGTCAAGGGAACCTGTCCTAAATGTAAAGCCCCTGACCAGTACGGAGATGTTTGCGAGCATTGCCATGCAACCTACACAACCGTTGATCTCCTTGAGCCTTACTGTGTGATCTGCAAACAAAAACCTACACGAAAGATATCATCCCATTACTTCTTCAAGCTGAGTGCATTTTCACAACAACTCAATGATTGGCTCACCACTAATAAGAGACTCCAGCCAGAGATTATCCATTATGTGCAGAATTGGATTCATGAAGGATTACAGGATTGGGATTGCAGCAGAGATGGACCTTATTTTGGATTTCTTATCCCTGGCGAGAAAGACAAATATTACTATGTCTGGCTTGATGCCCCTATTGGTTATATTGCATCCTATGCCCATGCCAGACACAAAAAGACCCAAGAAGCTGAGCAAGGATGGAACAACTCACGGATTATCCATTTCATCGGCAAAGACATCATCTACTTCCACTTTTTATTCTGGCCAGCCATGCTGATGGGAGCTGGATTTCAGTTACCAGAGCAAATCATTGTGCATGGCTTTTTGATGGTCAATGACCAAAAGATGTCGAAGTCACGGGGGACGTTTTTTACTGCTCGTGAATTCCTTGAGCGATATCCTGCTGAATATTTACGCTTTTATTATGCACGAGTACTCAGCAAGAAAATGGCAGATATCAATCTTGATTTTGCTGATGTTGAACAGAGTATAAATACCGAGCTTGTCGCCAACATTGCAAATTTTTGTTATCGAGTATTGCATTTCTGTCAGCATTCGCTTGGAGGAAACATAGGAACGGTTCATTTCTCCGAAGAACTGGCAACGAAAAGAGAAGATAACCTCAAAAAAATTACTGAGAGCTATGCAGAAGTAAACCTCAATGATACTCTTAAAGGAATTCTGCATTTCAGTGCCCTTGGTAATAAATATTTTCAGGAGCAAGAGCCATGGAAGCAGATGAAAACAGATAAGGAAAAAACGCAAGAGGTTATTACGAATGCGGTTAACCTGGTGAAGGATCTGAGCATTCTCGTACAGCCGATCTTGCCGGTATTTTCTCAAGAACTTCAAAAACAGTTGAGATGTGGAGTGCTTACCTGGCAGGATCTTGCAACAAAACTTGAACACCATCAGATAGGAGAGGTTAAGGTTCTTATCCAAAAGATACAACCGTCGTCGACATCGTCATCACAATCTTCATCTCCTACCTCTCAACCGCCTGCATCACAAGATCCCTTTGCTAACCTTGATCTTCGTGTTGCTACGATTTTAAAGGTCGACGATCATCCAAAGGCAGATAAGCTCTATGTATTACAGATTAATCTTGGTTCAGAAAAACGACAACTTGTTGCGGGCATTAAAACTGCCTACACCAAAGAAGAGCTTTTGGGAAAGAACATTGTTGTTATCGCGAACTTGAAGCCTGCAATGCTTCGAGGGGTGGAAAGCCAAGGAATGCTGTTAGCAGGAGAAGACAACGAAGGAAATCTTGGTATCGTGACTGTTAGTCATACAACACCCGGTACAAGTATCTTTGTTGAAGGAATTTCTCAGAAACCTGCAACAGAAGTAACGCTTGACTTGTTCACCAAGGTAGCCTTAACCGTGAAGAACGCTACGGTGCACTATAACGGAAAGCCCCTGAAAGCAGGCACAGAGATCTGTCATGTTGAACACGTGAAGGATGGAGCACGCATTCGTTAATAGGTTGTTATGTGCAATATTACTCGGACGATTTTTCTTGAGCAAGATTTATTAAAATAAGTAGTTTAATTTGATTTATGATTCAAAAAATTTATGAAGAACAACTCAGAAGAATAATGAGACTTAGGGAAAGACTTAATGATTATTCAGAAATCACTGATGAAAATTATGCAGATGCAATTGATGATTGTACTTCTTTTTTCATCCAATGTTATCATCTCAGTGATTGGTTAATTAAAAGCGGGTTTAACAAGAGTGGGGTACATCATTACGTTAAATCAAAACACAGTTTATCTTTGTGTAGAAATCTTGCGAATAAACAAAAACACCAATCGATTGATAGATATAAATCAGAAAATAGATTTGTTACCATAGAAAGGTCAACACCAATAACAAGATTTGTTGACCACATAACTGATGGGAAGATAAAGCTTGGCATTGACCTTTGGGAGTTAGGTCATCCTATAGGGGTGCTGGAAGTAGCAGATCAATGCATTAAGGATTGGTTAGCCTTCATAAATTCAAATGTTTAAAGAAAAATCGTCCTGCGTCATACTGTCGGTCGCTATCGCTCCCTCGTTCGCCTTGCAGGCTCACCACATAACAGCGCGCGATGTTAGGCGAAAAAAACTTACAAATACTATGGCTGATTTAGTAATGCAACCCTTAAATGAAGGCCTCATTGCATCAGTTTATGAAAGCGCAAGAAGTTGGAGACCTTTCCAGACTGAAAAAAAAGTACTTGGGTATTTGGAAGACCGATTAACAGGTATTATAACTTGTATTCATCATGATATTTCTGGTGATAGAACATCATCAAGAACTCTTCCAGAACTTGTTGCTTTGGAATCATTTTATACCGTGGCTTTGCTTAGATATTTGCAGCAAACTGTCGGTATTCCAACGCACATACAGCATTTGCCAGTATATAACACTCCAGAAGGTAACCAAGTTGAGAGATATCTAGAAGAATTCTTTAAGACCACATTACGCCAAAAAATCGTTCCGTCATAAAACCTTCGCTCCACTTCGTAGGACTCGATGCGCATAACACGCAATCGCTTTGTTATACGAAACTAATTTTGTCAGAAATTTTATATTTTTGATGGGGGACAATCTTACAATAGATAAGGAGTCCCTAATTCCTTACTTTTATGGGGGAGTTTCTTCTTCTTATCTGTTATAGAAAGATAGTTTTGTCTAGTTGTTACTGGACGACCCAATTCTTTTTCAGCATCTATCCTAGCATTTCCTGCGACTTTTCCGCCTCTTTTGGCAACATCTTTGCTCTTATCAAAAGTTTCTGGTTTTTCATCTTGTGAAAGTTCGGTTGTCATACGTTCACCAAGCATTGTAAAAATCAGCTCTAAATCATTCATGTGATCTCTTAGATTGGCTTTTGATTGTTTTGGCAGATCTTTGAACTTTTTGTACTCAGTTGGAGTCATTCCGAATGTGGCTTTAGAAATCTCTGCTGTAAGAATAGCAAAATCTCTTTTTTCTTCAATGCCTCTTTCTTTCCATTCATCAGTCAGATTTTGCCTTATTGCAATACCCCTTAACCTTTTATCAATCCAATCTTGAGGATATCCTTTTGCAGAGTAAATCTCTTTCATTCTTTCCTGTGCAAGTTCAGGATTCTCTATTTCATCAATTCGGTCTTTCCCTACCTCTGCCAGCCATCTCTTGAATGGTTCAGCATTTTTGCTTGGAATTGACTGGATAAGCCGAAAAACATCCTTTGTATTTCCTGCAAGAACGCTTCTCTTTTTACCTGTTTCAGTCAGCATTTCTACATGGGGACAATTTGTCCCTAGGTAGCCTCCAAGCTCTTCATCTCTTTTACGTAATTTTTTTAGATAGTCAGTAGGGTTAACACTATCTGTTAAAGCTTGGACTATATCAACCAAAGAATAATGCCATTCATCTTTAAACCAAGTTCTTCGGATTTTCTTGCTCTGAAATACCACTAATGCTTTGTCTTTGGCAGGCTCTTCCATTTTGTATCGCTCTTATATATTCATTAACTTAAATTAAGATAGAGATATTACATTGTTTTTCATAACATCCAATACCATTTTAGCAATATCATGCAGTGAAATTGATTCTGGGTCTGAGAAACCGCCTACTTTTGTCATGATTCTTACATTAAAATTTAAGAATTTTCCTTCATGAGCAAATGGGCTTCTATACTTATCATAAAGGCGTTTTATAGATTTTTCAAATTCTATGTATAATTCATTCACATCTTTATACCCTTCTGTTCTCAAAGTTGAAGTTTTAACTCCGTTCACTTTTTCAACCTTCAATCTCATAAAACTAGGGGCAGTATTGAGATTCTTATAAGTAGTTACAATAAGCTTCACAAAATTTTTTCTTGACCCATAGGTATCTCTATATTCTTCATACCATCTTGGGATTATATTTTTAGCAGAAGTGCAACTTTTAAGCTCTTTTGTAAAAGCGTCTATTCTTACTTTATCATCACACAACCATTCATCAAAAGTTTTGTATTCATTATAGTTCTTTTTGGACGCAATTGATTCTATTATAACACATAGTATAAACATTGCAATCTCAAAATGCCCTCCTTTAATATTTTTAAGTGCCTGCTCATAAAGATAAAATATTTCTTGCTGATACTCATTTTTATTATTAACGCCTTTACAAAATTCAGAAAATTCTATATCAATCTGTTTAAATTTCTTTGATTCAATCATTTTTCATCTTTCCATTTAAGCAATATTAAATTAAAGCACCTAATACATCTAAGCGAATGGCGAAATGGCAAAATTTTTAATTTTGCTCCACAATAAGGACATTCTGCCTTAACTAATCCAAAAAAAAGACTAAGACCAAGTAACCCTAAGGCATAAGCTATTAGTGCTGCGCCAAATGTGTAAAATATACCTATAATAGTTATTATGGCTATTACTCCTGTTAGAAATATTATAAAACCTAATAAAATTAAGAATATTCCACAAATTTTTGCTATAATTCCAGTTCGTGGTTTGACTAAACTTAATTGTTTGTATTCCTTTATCATTTTTTATCCACTATCTTAAAGTATTTCTCATAACTTTCATTAAGCCAGAACTGATTTTGTCTTCCGACTTTCTTATATTTTAGAATTCCTTCGTGAACCATTTTTAGAAGATGCACTTGTGCTGTATTCCAAGATACTTTAACTTCTGCTGCTATGTCTTCTGTTGTTGAAGGCCAATCTGCCTTTTTTAGAAATTCTAGTATCTTTTGTTTTGTATTAATCATTAGCGAAACTCCCCCGTAAACTGTGATATATCATAAGCCAAGGCATAATTCCTATATAAATATTCCGATGAAATTTTGTAGAAACAGAACTCTCCCCTAAAATAGATTAACTTGAAGAGGCTTTGCCTTGGATGAATTAAAATTGTCCCCGTTACTTCTTGTTCTTGAAAGTCGCTGTTCGCTCCGTTGATAGAACGCCTCTCAAAATTACTTTTCGGTCGAAATCCGTTGGGACTTCGTAACCGACGGAGAGCATAACACCGGGCGTATGTGTTATGTTCAATAATTCCTTGCCCGCTTAACGAAAAATTTATTAACTATTCAGTAAGTTAGGTATTATGACAATGCTCTCTGTTGTAGCAATTTTGGGAAATATTCTTATAATTTTTTCTGTATTACCACAAATCTACACTCAGGTTAAGACAAAAACCCGAAAAGGTTTAAGTGCTTTAATGATTTGGTGTTGGGTAATTGGAAATGGATTCATGTTGATATATAATATCATTGAGGTTAGAGATTTCTATAATAATATTCTATTTACACTAAATATATTAACTTCTGTATTTATGTTGTATCTTTATTATTTTAGGTCTAAATAGGCAGCAAGGAATGACTCTTCGTCCTCGATACGCCAAAACTCGAACTCTGCCCTAACGGAGGAGCATAACCGCGATCCGCATACGTTTTTTGAGATCCCAAAAATTGATTTTTAAACAAAAACAACGAGAACGGGGGTTTCCTAACTGACGAAAGGACGTTTTTACGAAAACTTAGCGAAAGGTTTATATATGTGTAATCACATCTATCCACATAAGGTGATAAAACATGCCAAATATAACATTAGCAATACCGGAAGATTTACACACAAGAATGAGAGAACACTCTGAGATTAGGTGGAGTGAAGTAGTTAGAAAAACTATAACCCAGAAGATAGAAGATTTAGATGTTATGGACAAACTAACTGCTAAGAGTAAATTAACACAAAAAGATGTAGATGAAATTGCTAATAAAGTAGATAGTGCAGTTGCAAGAAAACTCGGTCTAAGAAGATGATTCTTGTCATTGACTCTAATATCCTTCTTGCTAGTCTTATTAGGGATTCTACTGTAAGAAAGATTATTGTTGAGTCTGGCTGGGACTTTTTCTATCCAGAATCTTCTTTCCACGAGATAAGGAAGTATAAAGATTTAGTTCTAGAAAAATCTGGAATGAATGAAGAAGAATATACAGAATTGTTAAATCATTTACTAAAGCATATTACTTTAGTCCCAGAAGAGCAGATTAAGCTTAAAATAGAAGAAGTTGATAAACTTCTTGGAAAAATTGATCCTGATGATGTTGTTTTCTTGGCAACTGCTTTTGGCATTGAAAATTCTAAGATGTGGTCAGATGACCCTCATCTTGAAAAACAGAATAAAGTTAGAGTTTTTAAGACAAAGCATATTGTAAAACTGTTTTTTCCTGAAGAAAAAGAAAAAACCAAATAGTTACCTACGCGGCACATTAATGTTTTGAGATCCAAAAAATTGATTTTTCAACAAAAACAACGAGAAAAAATAAGAAAAACTTTATAAAGAAGTTCTCTTTTAATCCTTGCGAATGAAAAAAGAGAGGAAGGGGCAGATTGAAAAAGTAGCTCAGCCTTTTAAAAAAGAGAGGCCGTATGCAGTCCGAGTGCTGATCATTTATTCTCTTATTCTTGGAGTATTTTATCTCTTCTTAGCGATCTACGTGCCCAGCACCATGCTTGCAGGCAAAATGCTGATTGGCAATGCAGCACGAGACGTCAATATTCTTACGACCGTCATTATTGCCGTGCTGGTGTATGGTATTGCTGAACAAAAATCATGGTCCTATTATTTGGCTTTTGTTCTCTATTCCCTCAGCGTCCTGAATTCACTCATCTCAGTAGCATTCTTAAAGTTCAGTATCTTTGGCTTTATGGAACAACTGATTCTTGGAGCATTGCTTGTTACCGTCATTCTCAATGGACTTACGCTCTGGTATGTCCACAACAGGAGAAGCTATTTCCTTAAGAAAACATATTTTTCTCCTGAACGCAAGGATGTTTTCTTTGCCCACAGTATCATTGTCATAGGATGTATCATGTTGTTAATCCTTCTGAGCTCAGCCATTGGCCTTTATCTCTCGCTCACCAAAAACATCGATCAAATCGTTCAGGAACTTGAAGGCTTTGACTTTACCGAAGCAAAGGTAGTATGCTTAACACGAGAAAAACAGAACGATCTATGCCTGGTAACCGTTGCCTTAATCCACCGTCATAATGAAAACGTACAAACAGCCTGTAATGAAATTCAATCAGAGTTTTACAAATTTACCTGCTACAATGCCATCAAATAAAAAAAGAGGAAGAAAAGCACAGGTAACGGTTTTTTTGCTTATTGGACTCCTCTTGATTTTTTCCTCATTCCTTATCTTTTTTATTAAGTCCAGAGTCAGCGAATATAAACCACCCGTACGAGAAGAAGTAAAGGTTCCTCCCGAAGTGCAACCAATACAGGATTATGTGGAGAACTGTGTTACTGATGTTACGGTGAAGGGCTTGAAGATTATGGGTATGCAGGGAGGGTGGATTAGTCTTACTGATGAAACCTTAAGCGGCAGCAGCTTTCACTATTCTTCTGTACCAACAGAGTCAGAGCTTATTGATTTTGGTCCCTTACGTGTACCATACTGGTGGTACCTGAAAAGCAGGAATGACTGTACCAAGGATTGTCAGTTTTCTGATCGCGGAAGACCTTTGCTTAAAAGCACGCAACAAGAAGGAATGAGAACGTCAAACGATAAGTCCATGGAAGCACAATTGGATCGGTGGATACAACGAGAGCTACCTGCTTGCCTTGATGACTTTAAACCATTTGCCCAACAAGGCATGGTGATTACCGAAACAGGAGATATCCAACCCTTAACCATAGTGACGCAGAAGGATGTGGTTGTCGAGATCTCCTACCCCTTAACCGTACAGCGTGGAGAAAAAATCTATGATCTTGATGCATTCATTAGTATTATCGATGTTCCTCTCTTTGCAATGTACGAGCTTTCCACAAAAATCGTGAATGAGGAGATTGCCTGGGCATATATTGAGGACGTTACCTTAAACCTTATTGCATTGTATTCTGGTGTGGAAAAACCTCTGCCACCCTTTGCTGCCACAACCTTTGGCCCTGGCGGCATACGAGCACCTTGGATAAAGACTGAAGTTCAAGAGGTCATCGAAGAGCTCATTTTGCCCAACTATATCCAGGCCATCCAGATTCCGAACACGACTGGTTATCGAAGATACCGTGTTGAAAATAACGCGGTCTTGACGAATGAACAACAGGGTGTTCTCGATATGTTCGTCATCACGATTCTTGAAAAGCCCTATCCCTATAGCGTTGATTTCTTTTATTTAGGGTGGCCTGTTTATTTTGACATTACGCCACGTGAAGGTGAGCTTATCACGGCAAGCACGATCTCACAGCAGAGTTTACAAGGTCTTCTCCAAGTATTTATCCAGCGGTATGAGTTTTCATATGATGTGAGCTTCCCGGTATTAGTAACCTTACGTGATGATGATGCATTTGCTGGACAGGGATATCATTTCCAGTTTGCCATAGAAACAAACATTCGTGATAACTGGGCACTTACTACAGACTATCAACTAGGAGAGCCTTTGTTAGGAGAACAATCCCTCTTTGACCAGCGGAATCAACGATTGAGTGGCAATGTGACCATTGAAACACGGGATAAGCAAACAAAACAGGCATTGCCCGGTGTTCAGGTCATGTATGCCTGTGGCGCACGCAGCCTCTTTGTTGGAGTGACCTCTCTTGACGATGAAGAAAAAGCACGAATAACCAAACAATTACCTGTCTGCTTAAATGGTGTCCTCACCATGAGCAAGCAGGATTATCTTGACTATTCAGTGGTCGTTGATACGAAGATAGGTGAGGAGCTTTCGGTGGTGGTTGAACAATGAAACCGTTACTGATGCGTATAAGTGTTCTCTGTTGCTGTCTCCTTCTGTTTTTTTTGCCCGTGACCACGGCATCCCTTCTGAGTACGAAGCCAATTACCGTAGACCTTGAGCCGCTTGATTACCAGAATGTTGTTTTAAAGGAAAGAGACTTTGATAATATCTACGCGCTGCAGCAAGCCCCTACCTTAGAACAACGACGGCAATTATTGGCAACAGAAACAAGCCCTGTCGAAAGAGCAGAGCAAGTGTTATTGATACTGGAACGCATAAGCACTGACCCTGGCGATGCTCCTTTTCAACAGTATGTGATTAAAAAAGGCGATGAAAAAAATAAGACGGTTGTTGTTCCGCTCATTCCTGGGACTTATCGCATGGAAGCACAGTTGTTGTTGTATGAAAATGTGACCATTCCTGAATATCAGATTTCCTACTGTAAAGGTCTGACTGGTGGGGGATGGAAACAGACCGGTGATACGGCAAAAGATGCAGCTATTGCAGCAGGCATTAGTGTCGGAGCAAGCTATCTTGCCGCTGCCTCTATCCCGGTACTTTCAAGTATTGCAGCGCCTTTGGCTGCAGCAGGTCCTATTGGCATAGCCATTGTAAGCGTTATTTTTGCTCTGCAGATCCTCGCCAATATATTTGGTTGTCTTGGAGACGAGGAAAAGGTAACGGTTCCTTCCATAACCTTAAACCCTGCACTTATTGGAGGTGCTGTCGGGAACATTACCATTACCAAGGAGATGCTGGCTCAGGAAGAGATAACCTTTTATGTCTTTAAGTTACCCTTACCCATCCGCATTGAGGAGATGAATATCATGATGGCTGTTGAGGATTTTTCACAAGCCTACCCCTACATGATGAAACCATCATAACCAAAGATACCAAAGATTTTTGAGGAGAAACTTATTTATGCCCCTAAGGATCATGGATTTCACAAGAACCGTAGATCTCAAAAAAAGTATAGCTTTGTTGATGGCAAGCTTAGTCATCAGTTTATCCTTGATTACGCCGATTTTTGCTCAACCAAACACTATTTTTAATGCAACAGTAACCGGTATTGATGGCACTGCTCAATATCATCGCCAAGATGATATCTTAACCTACAAGGTCATTGTTGAAACCAATGATACTGTTGAGCCAGACCAGATTAAGGTAAACAATGTTGTTTTTGGTCGCAACTTTTGTAATGGAGGTACTTCCTGTGCAGCTTATTCCAGCCCAACTGTTGTTGGCCAAGAATGTACGTGTACGGACTCCAGTTTTATTCCTGAGGATCCCTATGGATTTACCTTTTATTATTTTACTCCCGGTGTCAGTGATCCGCTTGATGTCTTTGGTCCTGTTATGGTCTATCCTGAAGAGCTTCCTCCAACCATAACCCTCTTTAATATCACCCAGGGAAACAAAAAAGTAACAGCAAATATCTCTGTTGCTGATACTGCATGCCAAGATCCTGAATGTGAAGGAAAATGTACAGGCATTTCGTATCTTGAGATCTATGCGAATGGTGATGTTGTTGGTCTTGATCGTCCCAATACCCAAAATTGCAGCTATGCAACCGGGCTTGTTCTTGACGGTGTTACCTCAGGAGAAACTGATCTGTACGTTAGAGTTTATGATCTCTTTAGTCAAGCAACCGAGAGCGATCATATACGCTATACTATTGATCTTGAGGACCCTGCATTGGAAAGCGTTAGCATACTGGATGATCAGTCTGGCGAAGAAGTACGATACATCTCCTTAGAAGGGAACCGAGAACAAGTCGTTGATGTTGAAGTCGTCTTTAGGGAAGAAAATCTTGTCGAAAGTATTGCTGATCTCTCTTATCTTAATGATGACCGAAGCTTTGCCGAGAGCTATAAAGCAATTCCCTTTCCCAATAGTGGCGCAGGAATCCAGGTTGATTGTGAGACCAGTGAAGAAACCTACACCTGTACCTTTGAGCGCATCCATTTGAAGATGAACAGCGAGAGTGCTGTCTTGCGTTTTAATCTGACTGATGTTGGAGGGAATAACGTCGCTGCAGAACAGACCGTCACCTTTACCATTGATGATAGCGGACCTGAAGGTTTGGGAATTCAAAGCGGCATGTGCATTAACGAGGCATGTTTCTTAGGACCTGATAGCAATAATCTTACCATAGTCCTGCAATCTCCTGGCGCAGGATTTACCAAGACCATGAGCATCAATAATCAAGAGGTGCATTATGTAACCGTAGATTTAAGTGGCTTTATGGGAAGCGCCTGGCAACGGGTTGGAAGTAATGATTGCACGGCAGCAGGCGAACTCTGGAGCTGCCGTTGGTATAATCTGCGAAAGGGAGTTTCCTTAGTGAGTGGAAGAACGGTTGATATCTTTCTCACCACCCCTTCGCAGGATGATGCTGGTAATCCTATTGAAGGCGAAATTCGAGGAAGCTTCGTGTATGATGAAACGCCACCAGAAATTCTCAGCATTACCGTAGCAACCGATGAAGGAAAGGACTATTTTAAGGATGGTGATACCCTACTCTTTACTGCCGAGATTGAAGAAATCCACAGTCAGGTAGCTGAAGATGGCAGTACTACCTCTGGAGATTTTTCACGGATTAAACCAGGAGCGATTAAGATCCCTGCAGATCAATGCAGTCCTAAGACCATTAACAATACGCAAACCTGTACCTGGACGATTACTGATGTACGAGCAACAAGCGGAGAGGTGAGTGTGAAATTTTCTATCAGTGATATGGTGGGCAACACGGCAACCCAAGAAACAACGCTCAGGATCTATGGTGTTTCTACTGAGGAATTTCCTGACCATTTTACCAACACGGTTTCCTTTATTCCGGACAACTACAAATTAGATGCATTAACTGCGCAACGCTTTCCGCTGAAGGCATTTGCCGTCGTGCATCTTAGGGAGAAAGCAGGAGCAAGCATTAACGGAGATGATCTCAAGGCAGTCGTCAGAGAACAATGTAATTACGCCTCTGAATTTTCTGACGAGCCCTATCTCTATGCTGATCCGGTATATGATCCTTCCTTAGACGAATGGACTGCAGTATTGCGGATTGATTTCAAAACAACGGATTTCTCTGAGATCGGCCCAGAGGTTCCCTTTGATTGTATCTTCTACCTCGACTATATCTATCAAGAACAGGCTCTGAGAAATCCAGAGCTTGAGAACGTGAGTTTTGCGGTCCAGATCTATAATGTTCCTTTAGATAGTGTTGATGATGCGTTTTTGGACAAGATTAATGAACATAGGCATTGGGTTCGTGCAGGGCAAGAATGGGTCAATGGGCTCAATAAACTCTTTACCATTCTCAATAATATCTGCGAGTTGGAAGGTGTACTGTCTGCACTGTACAAACTCATGGCCCAGACCAGAGCAGTTGTCTATGCCATCAGCGGGGTTATTTATGCCTTTGATCCTCCGGCTGCACAAAACCTTTGGGACAAGTATAATGAGATTATGTGTAATATTCAGAGTACGAAACTGACGAGCATTGGAAAATTATTTGGAAAAGAGTCATCTGGTGAACCAACAGGTGGAGGTAAGTTTCTCAAACAGGCCTGTGCTGCGGTGAGTTGTGCGCAATGTGATCCTAATCCACAAACGAATCTCTGGGGTGGGGAAGTTGACAGTGAGGGGTATACATGGAACAGATTTCCTGGAAGTGATTATCTCTTTGACCCTGAAACATTCTTACCATTTGATAAACAAATAACAGACTCCGCTCAGGAAAAAACAGGGACAGAAAAGAATGTACGACCCATTCCTACTACCGAAGATCTACGAAATGCCTTTTCTGCATATCCACGGCCAGAGGACAGTATTATTGTAAGTATTGGCTGTTTTTGTGTGCCTGGCATTATCTACCATCTCAATAGACTACAGCAACTTGAATGTGCCTATGTTGATTGTATGGCTGAGCAGAGCAAGAGCGGATTACAGCGATTTGCCAGTTGTGAAGAAGGATTAGCGATTGCGCAATGTGTCTATACCTGGGGAAGTATTGCCCGCAGCTTTGGTGCCTTTCTTGTCCTTGAACGAATGGCTGAGTGGGTGCAAACCATTCTTAACCATCCTACGGCGTTTGCAATCCAACAGGCTCGAGGATTTGTCTGTGCTGACTATAATACGCAACTAAGTACGCCGGTCTGTAAGGCATCTACCTTAGAGAATCCCATGACCATCACCAACATGGGCTGTGCTCTTTTTGATTCCTATATGACCTTTGCCGATCATGAAAGCTACACCAACAATATTGCATCAATCTTTAAAGCAGATAGTTTCAAGAACATGTTCAAAGGAGAAGATGATATCTGTGGCCAAGAAGATGTCAAGGAAGTCCTTGATGCCCTTGAAAAGCGTGAAGAAGATCAAGAAGGAGGAGAAGAAGGTGGAGGGCCAGACATTGGGCCTTCAGGGTGAGACAACATGAACTCCAGAGCATACCTCAACATAGTGGTGATGATAGTAGTAGCAACAAGCATACTCTTGGTGCTACCACAAGGGGTGGAAGGGACAGGTGATAGGCCGGATGAAGGGGAGACAAGAGGAGACGCAGGGATAGGAACAACCGTAAGTCCAGTAGTACACTCTGATAAAGCGTGTTCAGCTCCAACTGAGGGTTCAGACAGAGGTTGGTCTGGATGGTGTAATTTCATCTTTGGTGGGGTTGGCGTTCCTTCTGGACAACAATTTTTCCGAACCCCAGATCCAAGTTCAATCTACCTTGCTGAAAAACTCGGATGGACTGACTATGAAAAAGAACGGCGACTTCCTTATGATTTTGCAGATCCTTTTGTCTGGGAATTGTGGATGTGCCAGAAGTCTGATTTTGGTTTAGGAGTGCCTGAAGATGCAATGCTTCGTGTTGATTCCCAGGGATTTGGACGCTATGCAGTTTATCTTGCAGGAGAATGGTACTACCAAACAGGAGATGATACCTTTTCCTACAAACTCGACTGGTCTCTCGGAGATAGCATCTACTTTACTCTTTACTTGAAAAACAGAAACATCCCCAATACCTATGCAGTCATCAATAAGAGTGGAACCCTTCTCAGAAATCAGCAGGGAGCTGCAAGTGGATTCTTCCAGTTTTATCTGAATGAAACCTCGAGTAGTTATAGTGACAAAAATGTTGCTCAAGACCAGCCATACTGGACTGATCTCTGTGTCCGGTATATTGAAGATTACAATCCAGACTTGGCTGCAAGTTATACTGCGGAAGATATTGAAGATCCTGTCTGTGTTCCTCTGCTTAACCAGGATGAGTTTGTTGAAGGAATGTTAAGTTATAGTGCTCCACAAGGGGAAGCGCCAGATATTGGGCCGGGTGACGGTGGAGGTAGTGATGATGAGCGCACCATTCCTTAACACCTCTCGCCTTGGAGATCTTCTTGCCCTCAAAGAACTCAAGAAGAGTTTTGATGGAAAGCAGTTACTTGTTGGTCTTGCTCTTGATCTGGTGTATGTCATCCTCATTGCCTTGCTTTGGTATGGCTATCTCACGTATAGTGCAGGCATTCTCAATACAGAACCTGGACAGTTTGACGATCCTGCTCTCTTACTTACCTTTGTGCAAGGGATAGCCTATCGATTTGTCTTTATCACGCTCTTGACAATCCTTGCTACTCTCTTGCTCTCCTCCATTATCAAGGGATGGATCTATCGCTACTGTATGCAACAACGCTATACTGCACGTTTTTTCAGTGTGCTCTTTCTTATGAAGACCGGCTGGTTTCTTTTATGGGCAATGTTTCTGTTGCTCTTACTCACCATCCAACAGGAACAAGCCTTCTTCTGGACCATGGTGTACATCCTTCTCCCGCTTTACGTTTATGGTACGGTCATTCTCTCCACACTTCTTGATCCACAACAGATCAAAAAATCACTCGCTCAGAGTATGCACGTGCTCTTCAAGATCCATCGATTTATTATCCCTCTTATAATTATAAGCGTTGGTGGTGTACTGCTCTTCATTCTCATCTTTGCCTTGCAAGGACTGCCAGCAGGCGTATGGTATGGTTGTATTGCTCTTCTGTTCCTTGCCTATCTGGATTGGGCACGGCTGTTTTTCATCCAAGTCATCACCACAGTGGCATCGAGCAGAATAACAATCAAAACAAAGTCCATAAAACCAAAAGGTATAAAAGGAAGCTCTGGCTCTATATCTCAAAAAATAACCACAAAAGAGGCTAACGCATGAGTACAAAGGGTCAAATAACCTTGTTCTTGATAGTGGGTATTGTTCTCGTTATTGTGGTTGGTACCTTATTTACGCTCACGAAAGGAAAAACAACCACTGAAACCAAAAAGCAACAAGAACAGGCGCAAGAATCACTGGTTGTTGCGCCAACTGCCCAGGTCTATGTGGAATCTTGTCTGAGCAATGAAGCGAAGAATGCTCTTTTTTTCTCAGGATTTCAAGGAGGCTATATCTGGATTCCTCCTTCTATCCCAACCCTTGCAACCTTCTACGCCAACACCTCTTACTGGTTTTACCAGGGAAATGATATTTCACCCTCTACGACGCTCATCGCCCAGCAGATTGCCGACTATGTTGATCAATTCGCCCTTTCCTGTATTCTTGCCTTAGAAGACAACCTGCCGGGATACAACATTACAAATTATGGAACCTTGCAGAGCACGGTACAAATCCGTGAAGAAGATGTCCTTGTACAGACACAATTCCCCCTCACCATTGCTACGCCAGGAAATGAGCAGCAGATAGATGCATTTAATGTTCTTGTTCCAGTTCCTCTTGGCAAGGTCCTTACGGTCGGGCATGCTGTTGTTGATCTCTTTGCTGCAGATCCCACTATGATAGACTTAAGCGGTATTGCCGCACAACCCGTAGATGTAGCGGTGTATCATCTTGACACCTATGAGAAGGTAGTCACCATACGAGAGGACACCACGCAACTGAATGGTTATCCGTTACAATTTAGTTTTGCCGTCCAGATGCAGCCTGGCCTAGGAAACAGAGCGCCTATCATTACCATAGAACCATACCATGAAGCACCGCTTGGCTTAATTCTTCTGAACATCACTGCGGTTGATCCTGACCATGATCCCTTAACCTATGCAATTCTCGATGACCAAGCAACGATTAATGCTGAGGGAATGGTGAGCTTTACCCCTACTGAGTCCGGTCTTTACACACCTATTGTGACGGTTACCGATCCCTTGAATGCCTCAGACTTTATCATGCTTATGATTAATGTAACCGGTTGATAACGATGAAACAAATGATGATACCATTATGGATAACGTTACTTGTAGTGTTAGTGGTGTTCTCACCCCTCATCTCTGCAGAAACAGATGTCGGGGGGGGTGACTCTGACGATGGAAACCAACAATTTACTGGTGAAAATGTTGAAGATTTTAGTACCTGGTGTGAAACTAACCCAGAGAGTTGTCCGAAATGGTTAACAGCCAACTATAAAGGAGACTATGCAAAGACCTATTTTGAAAATAAACCCGAGGTCAGTGAGAGCAATAAGGATCTCTTTCAACGATATTTGGAAAGCAGTGATAGTGGTGAGACCTACACAGACAACACCCTCAATAATGCACACAACTACCTAACCTCATCAACCTTATTCCCAGATGGTATGACTGCTGAGAAAGATAAAACCATTGCCGAGAAATATTGTCAGAGTATCTATCAAGGAAAGACCTGTGAGTTTGACAGTGCAGCAATGATTACTGTCGTTAACGAGGGATATCCTGAGCAGGGGGACTCAATTAAGGTAACATTCGCTGATAAAGGAGGAAAAGTCACGGTTCCTGTAGCAGGCACGGATAGTGTATTTAGAGGTGAACCTGGAGCATCAATGACCTTAGAAGGTGATCAGTTTATTATTAATGGAGTTGGAACAGTTACCCGAGATGGGGTGACGTATCGTAGAGTAGAAGGAGAATCTGACCACCCTGCAGTCAGATTTGAATTCGTGGAAGGACATTTTTCATTAGCTCAAGGGAGCAACTGGAAAATCCAAGGTAAATTGTTTACTAACCGGGAAAGTGATTATATTATGGCACAGCCCGGGAAGAATGATGCCACGGTCACGTTTAATCCTGACGCGAATCTTATTGTCTCTACACTGGATGTTGAATTCACCTTTCTGACAGAGGTTAATGGAAAAAAATACGATGTGAAAGGAAAAGGAAACTACTTTGGAATTCGATTTAGTGACCGACAAGGACTTCAAGCGTTGACTGAAACAACCATTAAAGATGGTGATGCATATGCTACCGATGCTCTTTCAGGTACGGCTACGCGGTTTGAGAATGCCCCCGACCATGGGCTCCGGGTTCTCTTTGGCGTTGAAGAAGGTTCTGACGGAGAGAAGGCTTTGAACGGAGATGTAACTGCAATAGAGACTCTCAGAACGGATGAAAATACTCCAGTCGCAATTTTCACCGGCACTGAAACTGTGCTTCTGGGACAAGGAAAGGTAACGCAAAAGAAGGGTGAGAGCGATATCGCAGTAGAGGGAATGTATAAAGACCTCTACACCAGCATTGAAGGACAAAAGGTACAATTGGCAACAACAGAAGAGTTTGACTTTGAAGAGAATCATGTAGAGGATCTAGCTAGAGTCAATGTTGACAACCAGGAGCTATTCTACGAGTATGACAACAGAATACCTGATAAGCAACCTTTATGGGTAGGGACAACGCAAGATCCTGAAAAAAAACAACCAACATCAACAACACAGGTCTCCTTCTCCACAGAACCTCTTGACGCTCTTGGTAAGAATAAAGGAGGCGGTCAAATAGCCAGCATCAATGACCTAAATCAAATGAGAGTGAGTGTTGATCCCACTTCCACAACTCTGTTCAACGACGTAACCGCATGGGACAACGATAAAAATAAGTTAGTTACATTTCCAATTGATTTAGGTACCCTGAAACCAGATGGATGGTATGCGATTGACACTGCTGCAGGTACGAGTGGTGCTCCTGAGGCAGCAGCAGTAAGTGCTGATGCAACAAAGGACGAAGCAGAAGAAAGTGCTGAACCAGCTCCAGATGGAGAGACTGGCGCTGAAACCCGCAACTCTCCAGGAGAAGCAAGAAAAGAATGGACAAGGACAGAGAATGACATAATTACCATCAACTCTGGACTTCCCGATGCTGTTGGTCTTGATGATCTGTTTGGCGATTTGGAGTTTAATTCTCTGTACATCAAGCAGCCAGATGGAAAGTATTACGAGGTAAGAGTTAAAGAAGGTAAATATTATTACACAGATAGTGATAGTTACCCTACAGGTCCCTATGCAGCTATATGGGGTGGAGAAGAAATCTATAGCTTTGATAAACTTCCTGTGGACTATAATGAGGTACCAAAAGATCCACCAACCCAAGAGGAAAGAGATGACTGGAAACGACAAGCTCAAGAGAGGGCTGCATTAGATCATACTGCTGTAGATCCACCTCCTGATCCTACTGCAACAGCAGCTGCGGTAAGTGCTACTGATCCTGCTACACATTGTGCACATCCAGGACCACCTTGTGATTAAAATGATGCTTCTCCAGGACAAATCTTGAAGCAGGAATATGCTTATACGTCACTTTTTGATGAAAATAGCAAGATTTATATATTTGTGACGCATACCTGTGTTTATGGTGAACCTGAGGATAAGAACAGTTAAAGGTAAGACTTATTATTATCTCGAACACACCATCAGAGAAGGTAAGAGATTTAGGAACAAAAGAAAGTATCTTGGTTCTGAAGAGCCTAAGAATACAGCATTAATTAAAGAAAAATTCATGCACGAGCTATTCTTAGAGAAATTTAACGAAAATCTTGAGAGTATTCAGAAGAAATTTAGCGAGGATTTCTCTACCTATCCCCCTTCTGCGAGAGAACAGCACATTGAATCATTTATGATTAGATTTACGTATAACACCAACAGAATAGAGGGTAGTACACTGTCGTTGAAAGAAACGGCTGATTTGTTACAGCAACACATAACGCCCAGAAATAAGCCTCTAGAGGATGTGAAAGAAGCAGAAGCTCATAGGAAAGTTTTCTATGAAATGCTAGACTCTAAGAAAGATTTAAGTCTGTCTACGGTACTTTATTGGCACAAGCTACTTTTACAAGACACCAAGCCTGATATTGCAGGGGTAATAAGAAAGCATCAAGTAGCTATTGCTCGAAGCAAAGTAGAACTACCATTCCCAGCAGAGCTTGATATTTTGCTCCATGATTTTTGTAGCTGGTACCATAAAAATAAAAGTAAACTAAACCCCGTAGTCTTGGCTTCGTTGGTTCATTTGAAATTTGTAACTATCCATCCATTTAGCGATGGTAATGGAAGAATTTCAAGATTAATGATGAATTTTGTATTGCATAAGCACAGCTATCCGATGTTAAACATTGAGTATACAAACCGAAACAGTTATTATAACGCTCTCGAGAGAAGCCAGACGAAGAACAAAGACTATATTTTTGTACAATCTTTAGTAAAGAGATATTTGAAAATGTATTATAGATATGCCAAGTGACCACAAAATAAATTTCTCATGAAGACTGGACGTTTTGTGAGAGATAAACGTCTCAAAAGAAGCAAAGTTTAAATAGACAAACGAATTCTCGTGTATTAACTAAGTTGGGTGCTCGTACTATGGCTACCTTTACGGTATCAATACCTAAGGAATTGAAAGAAGAAATTGATAAATTCCCTGAAATTAACTTAGCTGAATATCTAAAAAAGAGATTCCAGCTTAGAATACATGAATTGCTAAAGTTTGAAGAATTGAAGAATAAAGGAGCGCTCTAACGTGGCATCGGTAACATTATCAATAAGCAGTGAATTTAAGGAAAAGCTAAAGCATTTCGAATGGGTTAATTGGAGCGAGATCGCTAAAGAAGAAACCAGAAAGAAGCTGATTTTTGAAAAGTACCTTCAAACCGGAGAAGTTTCTGATGACGACTGGACGTTTTGTGAGAGCATAGACTGGCATCCTGTTGACGAATTACCGCTCAAGGAAGCGTTTATCAAGAAACTTGCGAAGATTAAAAAAGAAAAGACTATTAAAATAGAGTCTGTTTCTGACATCTTCAAATGAGCTATACGATCGAAAGACGCAGTTAAAAACACATGTGAGGTTTATTGCCCGCCCTATACCTCTTCGTACTTATGTCCTCTGACGAGAACTTCAACATAAACTCTATTGCCTTGAATGGTGTAAAGAATTCGAAGTTTTCCTACTCTTATTCTATAATAATCCTTCAATTCGTATTGTAGTTTCTTGTTTCTTTCTGGACTCTCCTCAAGTTCCTGTAATTTGTAGAGAACCTGCTCTTCAAGTGGTTTATTCTTTAATTTTTTCACATCCTTTAAGAAAGAGTCGGTTAATATAACTTCATAACTCATTTTTTGAGAACATCCTTTAGCTTGTGTATTCTTCCAGCGTTGATATCTTCTTTGCTCCTTCTTATTGATTCTCGCACCTCAGGAGCATTCATAAGTTCTATTGATTCCACAATAACATCGAATTCTTCTTTCTTCCGTATCATTTCCTGAAAAATATCTTCATTTATCGTTATTGTCCTTGTCATATCTTTCACCAAGAAGTTGATGTTACTTCTCTATATAAACGTTTCGGACAGGCAATTCTGGTGTTCCATTTGCTATTCTGTTTACACATTTAAAAACAACCACTCATCAGAAAAGCAAAGTTTATATATAACTGATTATATACCTACTATTGGTGATGTATAATGAGCGCAACAACTATACAACTTGAGAAATCCGTTGTAGCATCATTAAAGGAAGTGAAAGAATATCCTCGACAGACCTATAATGAATTGATTAAGCAGATGATTCATACATGTAAGAATATAAAGAAAAGAAACCAATATGATGAGTTTCTCCATAAAACTCAGCAAGTTAAGATGAAAGAACTGTGGGACAACAAAGAAGATGAGGCATGGGAAAATGCCTAAGCCAGGCGATATTGTTCTCGCTCATGTCCAGTTTACTGATACGTTTGAGATTAAAAAAAGACCTGCCGTAGTGCTGTTCAGCGAATTTGATAATGTAGTGGTCGCTGGTATCACCAGCAATCTTGAAATGAAAGGCATACTGTTGACAAAAAAGGATGGAGCTCTCAAGGATAGTGTCATTAAATTAAACTACATCTTTACTGTTTCGACTGCTATGATTGAAAAAGTATTATTTTCTCTATCGAGTGAAAAGAAAAAGAACATTTTTGATGAGTTAGTTCAGCGACTGCATGGGTTGCGGTAAAAGAGGTTACCGAATAAGAATCTGTGGTTCAGTGCTTGTCGTGACCTCAACATTCGTTCCAGAAATCTGGTATTGATCGTACTTTGCCAGAACAAGCGCTGCTCGCTTGGTGTCAATGGCTTCTAATCCTGCAACAAGAATAGCAATATTTCCATTAGGATGCTCATAAAGCTGAATAGATCCCATTCCCTGACTGAAGCCCTTGGTACAGGGAACTGGATAATCCATTAGTTCTGCTGCAACGGTATTAATACAAGGTCCGCCAACCACAATCAGATTTTGGGCACTGACATTGGTTATTTCAGAGGCCAAACGAACAGCCTCTACATTAATGGCAGTGTTGCTGTATGCCTGTAAGCTCAACGCAACATAGGTAACACCTACCACATCTGCTGCATTGGCATAATCACCAACCACCAAAAGCCCATTGAAATGACCATCAGCAAAGAAAAGATCTGGATAATCATGAAGATCAGCCCCATCTACCTGAGGCATGAGGAAACTAGAGAAAAAGAGTGCAAGAACCATTGATAACAGACTATACAGCGAGCGAAGTTTCATGGTGATCAACGACAATTAAACGTAAACTATTCATCCCTACATATAAGAGGAATGTCAGGAACATGAAGATAAACAACAACAAGAAGGAAAAGAAAAAAAGAGAAAAAAGAGCGTTGCGCTCTTATCCAGTTACTGTTGGCTTGCCAACGGTTATGTCCGTCAAGCTGGTACCGGTAACTTCAACTTCGTCACCAGTAAGTTGGTCCTTATAGCTTGCATAGTCAGAGGCTACATTGGTTGCTCGTCTGGTGTCTGCTGCGCTATATCCTGCAACAAGCATAGCGACATAGTCACCGTTCTGGAAGAGCTTAATCTTCGCTTTTCCTTCAGTAAATCCAGATGCACAATCAGCTGGATTGTCGAGCAAGGTAGCAGCTGCTGGGTTGACACATGGTCCACCAACAACAATTGCATTCTGTGCCTTGACATTGGCTATCTCAGATGCTAATTTAACAGCACCAAGACCAATCTCTTGGACGTCATCAGTATTGACGCCGCTGGTTCCTGTTGAGGTTGTCGTATCTCCTGCAGTGACATAGACCAAACCCATTGCCTGTTGCTTCGGGAAGGTAATCTTCAAAGAGTTCTGACCACTGGTTGGCCTGTTCTCTTGGTAGATTGTTCCGTACTTGTCTGCTGCCTCATACAACGTTGAGTCACCAAGTTGGGCATAGCTGTAAATCTCTGAGCCCTGGGTTGGTGAGGTTGTGTTGTACTGCAGTTCGTTACTGGAAACATAGACATTACCAGATCTCCAGGTAACTCTGGTTGAACCATCGTCCATCTGGTTGCTGGTTACGGAAAACTTGTTTTCCGCAGTTGTGTTAAACGCAATACAGGCCCCATACTGGGTGTAAAGACCATCTGCCAAGTCGTCAGTTGCACCATAACAACTGTCTCCTGCAACATCACCATAGTCACCATCACCGTTCATATCAAACGAGGTAAGCGATGAGGTTGCTGTCGGAGAACTTGGTACGACAAAAGTGTAGGAATTACCATCAATAGTTACCGTACCGGTTGTTCCCGTGTAGGTTCCCACATAGGTAACGCCTGCATTGTTCTCATCGTCAAACTTTGCCTGGGTGTTACTGATGTCTATTCCCCTATACTGGAGGATGTGGCTGTACTCGTTCTTGGAAACAACAAGGTATTCCTCATCAGCAATGGGTTCTGTTTCGTTGAGAACCAAGTCTCTGACCGGAGAGGAATAATATCCAAGTACGACACCAGTTCCGTTGATGGAAAAGATTTCCGCATTGGCAGTTCCTCCCAACTTGTTGGTCCATTTCAACTTGTAGTAGTTGTCTGAACCACTTAAGGAGATTTCCTCGGTCTTGCCATAGTCCATGCCTTTGTAGTCAATATCAAAAGCACTGAGGAAGAAATTTCCGGATTCACCCTCTTCCTTTGTAGCAGCTGCATCCATGGTCGTTCCTGGTGTAATATAGAGTGTCGTTGAAGGCGTGTATTTGACACGGATTTCACTAATAGTAACGTCTGCACCTTCAGTTGTTCCTGCATCAGTTCCGGTGATGATATCAACACCAACAGCATCAACCGTGTTGGTACCAACTTCAAGGGACCCACCATAGTTGTTATTAGAGGTGTTGGCATCAGTGAGCTTTACTTTCTTAGCTCCAACCGTAAAGGTAACCTGATTACCAATCTCGGATGCATAACCATAGTAAATCATATTGGTTACACCCAACTCACTACCATCTTTTAAGAGGTAGGTTTCTCCTTCTTCAAGGTCTCCGGTTGATTCTCCATTAACCGTGAAGTAGGCCTTTGGTCCTGAAGCAACTGCATCAACTGTTACGGCATATTCAACGCCATTTACGGTAATGGTCTTGCTCGTTCCTTCTTTTTGGGTAAAGGTTCCTGCACCGCCCATCAAGGTAAGTGCTACATTGTTAGTAGTGCTGTGGTCGGTATCAGTTATCGTGTATTCCTTCCCCAAAAGGGTTATCTTCTTGTTCTCAAAGTTCTTGAGTTCTCCACTATTGGCAGTGGTGTGATCAGATTTCCAGGCAGGAGTAAAGGTTGCCTTGTACTCGTAACCAAGACTGCTTCCATCAACCTTGAGATAGGCCTGTGGTTTATCACTAACATCTGTCCATAGCTCCCACATGACTCTGGTAGAATTCGGCAGGTTAATAACCTGGGAAACGCTTGCGGTGTTCAGTGCAGAACCGGTATTGGCATCAGCCAAAGCCTTGATATCTGTTTTGGTCACTGAGGTTTTTACCGAACTTAACGTTTCGTTAAATTCAACATAATCAGTACTTTCTTTAATCTGGGCAGCATCACCTTGTACAACCGTAGTACTGCCAGCTCCAGTATCGACCGGAGTCTTCTTGACTGATGCAGCCTGCATTGCAATGGCAATGTTGGTCACACCAACCACGTCTTCTGCTGCTGCATTATCACCAACAACTAAAACAGCATCAAACACACCATCCTTGATGAATAGTGGGTTCGGATAGTTGCTTAAATCAGCAGCCATTGCTCCGAGCACCGTTGCACCTAGCATGGTTGCTCCTGCTCCTAAGGCTGCAATTTTCCTAATCGCCTTTTTTACCCTCATTCGCTACACCTCCATGTGTATTTTTTTGGGTACTTTAATCGTTTTCAGTACGGTCTTCCTCGGCAAGACAGCACTCTACCTCGCCGAAGCGCCTATTGTTGAACTGTTTTGGTAAAGTATATCCATCCTCCTTTATAAAGTTTTCGCAATGGATTGTTTCCCTGGTAAGGGTAGATGGGGTTTCAAATCCTGTAAGATAAGAATTTTGGCTTTCCAACCTTTTGTACCTCCCCGATAGAAACAGTTATTTTTCGTTTTCTCTATTCTTTCCCTAACCTTGCTTATCGAGAAGAAGAGCTGGCAAGAGAAAGCAAAAGAATGCGGGGAGCAGGATTCGAACCTGCGAAGGCACTAAGCCAACAGGTGTCTTCATTTCATTGCCCTAAGGCTCATCACACCTTGAAATGCCTAAGCCTGTCCCGTCTGACCCAGGTAAGTTGCTTACCGTGTTTGGCCACTCCGGCATCCCCGCGTTACGCTCAGTGCAGGCGTAGTTATATTTATACCTTTGCCATAATGTTTAAATAGTTCCCCCATTAATAATAGTTTATGAAAATCATCTCTCAAGGGGCTGAGGCAGTTCTCTTACAAGAAAAGGATGCCATTGTCAAGGAGCGAAGACCCAAGCAATACCGTCTTCCTGAACTGGATGATGTCTTAAGAAAACAACGGACACGGAGAGAGGCAAAGGTCATGGAAACATTAACACTGCTCAAGATCCCCTGTCCTCGTTTACTGGCCATCGATGATAAAGGGAGGTGTGTCACCATGGAAAATATTAAGGGAAGTACCTTAAGCGATGTCCTTGAGTCCGCTCCGTATATGCAGCTCTTCACAACCATCGGAAAGTACGTTGGACTCATGCATGCCAACCATATCATCCATGGAGATCTTACCACCTCAAATATTATGCTTACCCCAGAAAAGGAGATTGTGTTTGTTGATTTTGGATTAAGCTTTTTTTCAACCAAAAGAGAGGATAAAGCTGTAGACCTCCATCTCTTACAACAGGCATTGGCAAGTAAACATTATACTATTGCAGATGCATGCTGGTCTGCATTTTGTAAAGGCTATAGCTCATCGCCTGACCACAAGGCGATCTTACAACGATTAGCACACGTTCAACAACGGGGAAGGAATAAAGCAAAACATTAGGTCACTACATCAGTGCAGAGAATGAGGTACAACTATGTGGATCATGAAGATCAAGCTCCGGCATAACTGTATGATGGGGAACAAATGCAGGGCGTTTCACGTTGAACTGCTCGCTGTTCCCCTTGATTATTATACCGAAGGGAACAACGTCCTGTATTCACGAATGGCAACCCTCTTTGGTAATGACCAGCAGATCAAGAATTTCATGGAAGCTCTCAAACATGACCCTGATGTCGTGAAGTTCGATCAGCAGGGAAATACCTTAGTGCTGACGAGCAAAAAGCCAGTCAGGGAACGGATACCTTCATCCCTATTAGGAAGGAATGTTTTTCTTACCAAACCGGTGTATCATGATCCAGAAGGCTATGAATATTATGAAGTGGGATCAACCGTCAAAAACCATCTCATGACGTGGATTCAAGAGGTAAAAACCGAAATTCATGACCTAGAGATCTTTAAGATCCTGAAAATCGAGCAGGTAAAGTGCAAGGACATCTACTTTCCGGTGTTTTTGCCCAAGCTGACTGATCCACAAAAGCGGGCATTAAATCTTGCTATTGTACGGGGCTATTATAATTATCCGCGAAAGGTTGAACTCAGACAGCTCGCGGGTGAGGCTAAATGCTCGCTTTCAACCTTCCGTGAACATCTGCGGAGAGCAGAAAAGAAAGTCATGCCCGATCTCTTACGAACCTTAATCCACGAAAACCAACCAAAACCTTAATAATACATGAGATCTCTCCGGTATAAACATGACTTTTCGCACTGAAAAGGATTCTCTTGGAGAACTTTCTGTTCCAGCTGATGCTTACTTTGGTATCCACACGCAACGTTCTCTCCAGAATTTTCCCATTAGTGGCAAACCGTGGCATCCAAAGCTGATCTCGGCTATTGTCCAACTGAAGTTAGCATGCGCCCAGGCAAACCATGAGCTTGGTCTCTTGAGTGCTGAGAAAACAACAGCCATGGTGCAGGCATGCCATGAGATCAACGAAGGAAAATTTGCCGACCAATTCCCTGTAGATATTTTTCAGGCAGGTTCAGGGACAAGCACGAATATGAATGTCAATGAAGTTATTGCTAATCGTGCCAATGAACTCAGGGGAAGTAACAAAGGCCTGAAAAGTCCCGTGCATCCTCATGATGATGTCAATAAAGGCCAATCGACGAATAATGTTATTCCTTCAGCTATACGAATAACCGCCCTTGATTTGGTTAATGACTTACTCGATGGCTTAACACAACTCAAAAAAGAACTGGAGAAAAAAGCATCTGCTTTTGTACGGGTAGGTAAGGCAGGACGAACCCACCTCCAGGATGCTGTTCCCATTACCTTAGGTCAGGAATTTACCGCCTATGCTACTGCCATACAAAAACACATCGAACGACTGAAACAGACCAAAACCTTTCTCTGCGAATTAGGAATTGGAGGAAATGCCGTTGGTACAGGGATTAACACCTATCCTGAATTTCGCGCTACGATTATTCGCTATCTCAATGCATCACCAGAACAGAGTAAACAGAAGGTAACCGAAGAATATAAAGTAACCAGTGATGGTATTGAAAGCACGCAGTTCTTAACTGATCTTGCTGCGCTCTCTGGCTTACTGAATAACCTTGCCATTGATCTCAACAAAATAGCCAATGATTTACGCTTAATGGCTTCTGGTCCGACAACTGGATTTAATGAAATCACCCTTCCTGCGGTTGAACCAGGATCCTCAATAATGCCGGGAAAGATCAACCCAAGCATCCCTGAAGCGATGAATATGGTCTGCTACAGAGTGATGGGAAATAATGTAACCATAACCATGGCAGCAACTGCAGGAAACCTTGAGCTTAACACCCATATGCCCTTAATCGGCAATACCCTTCTTGAATCACTTGAAATCCTTACCAATGCAGTTCGCATATTTACGAACAAATGCATTATCGGAATTACCGTTAATAAAGAACAGTGTGCATGGTACTTCGAGCATTCTCTCGCAGTAGGTACGGCCTTTAATCCCTACCTTGGGTATGACCTTGTTGCTGCATTGGTCAAAGAAGCTCGTCGTACAGGAATCCCACTGAAAGACTTGGTTGTTGAGAAAAACCTCTTGAACAAAGAGAAAGTAGCAGCCATCCTTGATCCAGAGAGCTTAACCCGGCCAAATCTGCCAAAAGATCTCCCACAAAAGGATAGAGAAAACCACAAGAGCTAGGATTAACCGTACCAGATATCATCAGTTTTCGGATTATTTATCGCAAGTTTTATTAAGGCAGTCTTTCCTCTGACAAGCATTATGGCACTCCAAACAAAAAAAGATCAGGAAAAAGGCACCCAGAAAAAGAGCTGGCTTCGCTGGCTGTTTGTCCTTCTGATTATCGGTGCTGTCCTTATCGTGAGCATGCTCATCGCTGGAGTCATTGCGTTTCTTTTTGCAGGAGACTCCTCGAGTTATGGAGGAAGCGGCAATGTTGCCGTCATTCCGATTACAGGAATCATTCTAACTGAACGTAGCTCCGGGTTCTTTAGCGATGATGTTACTTCCTCAACAGACATCGTGGCTTTTATTGAACAAGCTGAAAACGATCCTACGATTAAGGCAATTCTTTTCGAAATCAACTCTCCTGGAGGTTCGGCAGTTGCGAGTGATGAGATTGGCACAGCAATAAAAAAAACAACCAAGCCAACCGTTGCCTGGATTCGTGAGGTAGGTGCATCTGGTGGATACTGGGTTGCCTCAACAACCGATGTTATTGTGGCAAATCGCATGTCCATTACCGGAAGTATAGGCGTTGTTGCTTCGTATCTTGAATTCTCGGGATTCTTGAGACGTTATAACATCACCTATCAAGAGATGACTGGCGGGACATACAAAGAACTGGGTTCACCCATGAAAAGCCTTAGTGATTCAGAACGTGCATTGCTCCAACAAAAAATTGACCGTATCCATGCGTATTTTATTCAGGAAGTAGCAGACAACCGTAATCTTGATAAAGCCACCGTAAAGGAGATAGCTACTGGAGAGTTCTTTTTAGGTGTTGAGGCCAAAGACCTTGGGTTAGTCGATGTCTTGGGTGGCCAGGATGAAGTCTTCGCTATTCTCGAAGAATCGATCGAGGAAACTCCCCAACTCGTCCGCTATGAGAAAAAGCGTACGCTCTTTGATGTCCTTGGTGAGGTCTTTTCGCAACAGTCATTTTATATAGGTCAGGGCATTGGAACAACATTAGTCAATCAGGCAACTCGTTCTCCCCAAGTACAAATAACAACCTAGCGATCCAATGGCTTTGCAACCCTCCAGAGAAGATTGAACTGTTTTCGGTAAGCATCAGCCAAATCCTTGTTCTCAATCATAATAGCGTAATTTGGTGTACCCATTATAATAATAGTAAGCTTATGTTGGTAAACCATCATGGGAGTGGCATGGAAGTACGCTGCAGGAACCCAACGGTAGGTTGTTTGTCTACCGGTAACAAAGGTTCTGTCTCCTTCCTTCACGAGTACTCGTTCAGTACAGTTGAGTTTTCGTAATCGGTTGATGTGCTGGTCAAGAGCAATAGGATCTTCGTTAAAGAATTTGCGTTCATCAACACCCGAAATAAGGATTTCGCCTGGTTTCTTCGTTAAGGTCTTAATGATGTCACGATAAACTGTTCTAATGACCTCTCTTCCCTTAATAAGCTCGACAAAGGTATCCTCACGAGGGAGATGAGTTAAGGCAATTAATTCAGGAAGAAAGGATTGAATCTTCTGTTCTTTTTGGTGAAACATATCCATAATCTTCTCAGGGTGGATCCCTTGAAAGTGCTTTTTATTCTGCTGCACCACAAAACTAACAAACCCTTTCTCAAGTAATCGGTCAAGCGCATCATACACGGCTTGGCGATGTAACCCTGATCGCTCGGCAATAGTATTCACAGAAACAGAACCTGTTTGCAACAAAGTGAGGTAGACGGTTATCTCATTGTTGGTCAACCCAAGTTCCTTGAGAATCTCGGTGTTCATCTACCGGATAAACCTCTGGGAGTATTTAAATTTTCTTATTTTCGTAAAAACTTTTACTACAAAGGTTAAAATAGTAGACGTGATCTCCCAGAGAAGTAGTAAAATAACCGTTGGAAAAAATGAGAGAAGAAACGTTTTGGATGTGATGAAACATGAACTATCGAAGGATGTTAATGGGCATAGGCGTTATCGGTATGAGTATTGCTGGCTGTGCAAGCAAAAGTGAAACAAATAGTGAAAAGAGCGAAGAGAAAAAGACGACTATTATGAATCAGCAACGCGAAGATTTTGAACAAAGAGCGTTTGTTTTAAAAAGCGGTTATAATCCAGATACTCTCTTTATTTACGGTGGTGAGGGCGGAGGATCATCAGATGATGCATCATACATTGCAGTACTTACTTGGAACATAAATGAACCCTTTTTTAGACATAACCACCTCATTAGACCCGGTGATCAAGCATACGAACACCATAATCAACAATTTAAAGCATACAGAGAAAAAAACCAACGAAACGATTGGTTGGTAGCTGGACTAGAAGAACGGATAATACGCATTCAAGAAGGTGATTCTACAGCAAGTATCCCAGATACCATAACTGTTTTTGCGTGCAGTACTCTCTCTGACTCTTTGGGCTATGCTCTATATATTACCAAGGGATTCGGACGTTATGAACCACCCCGTCATCACAAGGTAATTAGACCTGGAGATCAAGAATACGATGCGTACAATAATCAACTACAGTCTCTACGGCCAAAAAGAGATCCAAAAGATTATAACCTTAGTGGGTGGAAACATTTCTAAGGAAGGACGGTTGGAATACTTATTGAGGCAAGATTAGGGGTTGTGAGGAAAAAATAGATTCTTTTCTCGGTAGGTGGTATCTTTTTATTTTGTCAAAATAATCATTTATGATAATAATGGTTTAATAAAAAGATAGAACCCTACTTTTCATTATCACATAATATCTAATTTTGCTAATTTTAGATTAACGAAAAGCTTAAATACTTCTTTTTGCTTCAAAGGTACATGCAGGCAATACCGTTTCTTCAGGAGCTTGAAAAGATATCTAATCCCGTCATCACGCTTAATGAGATTATTAGGATCACCGGGAAAAGCAGAGAATATGCACGCATCTATGTTCATAGGCTCATCAAAAGAAATCTTATTCAGGAGGTTGAAAAGGGAAAATACACAAAGGTAAATGATACCCTTGCGATTGCCACCAACCTTATTTTTCCTTCCTATCTCTCATTCATCAGTGCCTATTCTTTCTATGGCTTCACCACCCAAATCCCCATTGTCGTAAAGGTAGTTTGCCTAACTTCGAAAAAAACGCTCCGGCTCGACAATATGGACATTACCTTTATCAAATTTAAAAAACGCCATCTTTTTGGATATCGAAGAGAGCAACAGAGCAATCATTATCTTTTTATCGCGGAACCTGAAAAAGCAATCATCGATTCCCTGTATTTGCCACGACATTGCCCGATAAGCGAAAGTTTTGAGGCGCTGAAAAACAACGAGTTAGCTATTGACAAGCTTATCAGATATG
This sequence comes from Candidatus Woesearchaeota archaeon, assembly GCA_016187565.1. Taxonomy (NCBI): domain Archaea; kingdom Nanobdellati; phylum Candidatus Woesearchaeota; species Candidatus Woesearchaeota archaeon. The sequence goes on along the minus strand of JACPJR010000026.1, from coordinate 81,493 downwards.
CACTCCTTATGGATTCAAAAGTAACCATTAAAAGACTTGGATATCTCCTAGAATTACAAGGAATTGATGTGTACGACCAACTCAAAGGGAGATTAAACAGTAGATATGATCTGCTGAATCCCTTTGCTCCTAAAACTGCGAAACGCTCATCAAAATGGAGACTTCTCACAAACGAGGTGTTTGCAAATGATACTCAAAGGTGAGCTACAGGAATATGCGAGGATGCTCGGATACAATCTTGGCCAAGCAGAGATGGATTATCTTCAACACGTATTTCTTCTCTTCTTATCAAGGAATACTGCCAACAGCCTTATTTTTAAGGGGGGTACTGCGTTACAGAAAGTGTATAGTCTAAACCGGTTCAGTGTCGATCTCGATTTTACCCAAGCCCATGAAACCAACACTCATCAGATAATGGAGAAAGTAAGTAAGAACATTACTGAATTCGGATATAAAAATACGGTGCAAGAGATAAAAACCATTGGAAAGACCTTTAAGATAAACATACAAGGTCCGCTTTATACGACCAACCCATCAAGTATCTATCATCTCAGAGTCGAAATCAGTACCCGTGAAGACGTTCTTTTGAAACCAAATCTCAAACAAATAATCCCCCTGTATAGGGATCTCACCCCTTACACGCTCCTTGTTATGCATGAACATGAGATTTTAGCTGAGAAAGTAAGAGCTATTATGACAAGAAATAAGTCCAGAGATGTTTTTGATTTCTTCTTTCTCATAAAAAAAGGAGCAACTTTTGACGTGCAATCAACGAACATAAAACTTGCCTACTATCAAGAGACTTTCGAAGAACAGAGGTTTATCAAAAAGGTCAAAGAGAAAGAAGCTGGATGGGATAAAGAATTGAAAAACTATCTTCAAAGAGTACCAGATTTCCGAGAGGTTTCAACGGAGATTATTAAACACGTCCAAACCTTTAAATAAACGGTTCTTTTTCACTCTACTATGATTGGATCAAACAGCATTGAGAACATCGAACACTGGCGTCAGGCAGGGAAGATTGCAGCAGATGTCAGAGAATACGCCAAAACTATAGTCAAGCCCGGAGTTAAGGTTCTTGATGTTGCCGAAATTCTTGAGGCAAAGATCAGGGAATTAGGAGGAGAACCTGCGTTTCCGGTAAACATCAGTCTTAATCATGTTGCTGCGCATGACACGGCCGCTCCCCAAGATACAAGAGTCTTTCGCAATGAAGTGGTAAAGGTTGACGTTGGAGTCCATATTAAAGGATGTATCGGAGATACGGCCTGTACCATTGATCTTTCAGGAAAGTATACTGATCTCGTCAGAGCAGCAGAAGAAGCTTTAACAGCTGCAATCAAAACCCTTGCTCTTGGCACACCTATTGGCGCTATCGGAAAGAGCATTCAGGATACCATTACTGCTCGTGGCTTTGCACCCGTGCGAAATCTCTCAGGCCATGGCATTAGTGTCTATGACGTCCATACCGAACCAGGCATTCCGAATTATGATACCGGTGAAAAACGAGCTATTACAAAAGGAATGATTTTTGCTATTGAACCCTTTGCCACAACTGGTGCAGGAAAAATACAAAATAGTAGTAATCCTCTGATATTTTCACAAATTGCTACCAGACCAGTCCGTGATAACACGACACGACAGATCCTTGCAAAAATAAAAGAGTATCATATGCTTCCCTTTGCCTCTCGCTGGCTAACAAAAGATTTCTCTCCTTTCCAGGTTCAATTTGCCTTGCGCCAGCTTGTGCTATCAGGTATACTGCGAGACTACCCTCCACTTCCTGAAGTGGCAAAAGGCATCGTCAGTCAAGCAGAACACACGATTATCGTAACCGATAAAATAGAAATAACAACGCAATAGTTCTCAAGGATGAGGAGAAAGGTTTAAATATTACCATGTATTACAATGGCATACGATGGAAGTTGTCACTGTAAAATTTCAGGAAGAAGTACTCAAAAAAATAGACGAAACGATAGGAGAACATAATTTTAATTCTCGGACAGAATTTTTCAGAGAAGCAGTGAGAGACAAACTGGCTGAACTTGACAAGGAAGTATTAGTGAAGGAATTTCTGAAATTTAAGGGCAAGGCTGATAAAAAGACGACGTATGAACAAAACCTAAAAACCAAAAAGGAAGTAAGTAAGGAACTAATGGTAGAACTCGAGAAAAGGTTTAAGTAATATCCTGTGGCTTCATTGTCTTTACTATATCTGATAGGTTTTTATGAAAATGTTTGTCCTGTGAAATAAGGAGAGCACTATGATTCCTTGCTTGGATTGCATTAAGACAGTCGACAAAAGGTATATTCCTCAATTGAGCTAGCCTCTTTGCTTCAAGATACTCTTCTTTTGTGATTTCAATTTTTAGAAGGACATTATTCATAAAAAGAAACCCAAGCATATCATAAATATCCTTTTCAGGATAATCTTTTTTTAGTTCCCAAATTAATGATTTTGAGAATAGTATAATATCTCTCTTTTGGAGTATCTTTATGAAAAGATTTGCTGCATATTTTCCAAGTGGATTACCCGCTTTACTTGTTCTGTCCTCGTAGAAATCTCTCCAAAGCGAAGTATCAAGCCAGTACCGTTTTGTCATTCCACAATGCTGATAACGGGAGTTTATATGAATTGCTGACCAGAAAGCGTTTTTTTTACGTACATACCAGAAATCTTCTTGTTTACCTTATCACTTCAACCATTGGAGAAAAAAAGATTTAAATACAAGTTATCCATTCATAGCCTTTAAACACCATCAAAAGAAAGAAAAGAAATTGGATATTAACTGATGGCAAAATCATTATAAGTATGGCGAGAAAAGAGGCGGGCACATGAAATCTCTACAACTTGTTGTGAAGAATTTTCCTAAACATCTTCTTCTGTTGTTCTGTTGTGCAATCACGCTGTTTGTTCTTTTACCCGTAACCGATGCCGTGTGTACGGACACTGACACCTTCTGGTTTTCTGGAGCAGTAATGAACAGTACTTATCAAACTGCTCAAGGAGTTAATGTGAGTGTGATTCAAGCAAGTCAAGGAACACCGATCCCCGAGAACCCAAAATGGGCATTAACCGATGCAACAGGAAGGTTCAACATTACAAGTATTAATGGCAGCTGTAGTCTTTTATTTCAGGTCAGCGCTCGTCTCTATCACCCTGATAATAGAACAGGTCTCGAAGTAGGACCTACCTTACCGATACTGCCGAAAGAAGCTATCCAACAAGAGATGGAGAATGGAACAATCTATCTCCAGCCTGCGGCAACATTACAGCTCAATGCCATCAACAATTCGGGGAATAATCTCAGCTTTAATTATTTTATCCTCGAAAAAACCTTTGGCATGTTTGTCAGTGAAAAAATTACAACCTTGACGAATGCAACAAACATCCTCGTGCCAAGAAATCGAAATTATACGGTTGTTTTTTTCCGCAGCCCAGATGCTGTTGGTAATTGTGATATTGATCCAACCGCTTGTATTCCTCCTCTGACGTATTCATTAACGAATATTTCTAGTTATGAGGGAACAAATTATACTCTTCCCATTACCCAGAATATGACCTATGCTTCAAATTATCTTACTGGTTTTATTACCGTGCAAGGAGGCAGGAATGACATTAATGTAACGAGTATTACTGCAAAGCTATCTGTTTCCGGCATGGTTCCACCAAACGCTGAGGTAAGTCTTGGTACACCAAACATCACGAATGGCATAAACATCTCGAACTTTACCACAAACTACAGCCTGCAACTTATGGGAAACCCAACAACCGGCATTACGTATATGCTTGAATTCTTTGGAAGCAATGGGACAGGATCAAGTGCAACATATTATGCAGCATTCCAGAACATAACCATAACGCAAGACACTCAATTTAATCTTACATTGAAACCGCTGGCAGGAACCTATACCCAGACCTCGGATCTCAACGCCACACAAACAACTATCCGTCTTATTGATGAAGAAAATAGTTCAGTAACTGATATCCATCTTGAAGCACAGGTTGCCATGAGTAGTGGTACCTTTACCTATATGTACGAGTCAGTAACCCAAGGTAATCTTACCGTGCCATTCCTCAACGAGAGCAATGTGACCCTCGAGATTTACAGCAGTAATTTTGCACCACTAAAGAAAGTAATCAACCTCACCCAAAATCCCATCACCATACAACTCAAGCAGTTCAACCCAGAGGGAGTAAATAGTAGCGGAAGTTCTGAAGGAAAGTTCAGTAATTTTACCTTCAAGCTTATCAAAAACGAGGCAAACTGTAATGGTATCCAGCCGAACGCTAGTTGTGATGTTGCTTCGTTCGGTACTGAGTTTAATCCTTTCAAAGCCATGATGGGCGGAAAGGTCAATGGAAGACTACAAATTACCGATGGACCAATGGTCATGTTTGTCGGGATGGATTTACTTGCCTCAGGCCCCCCCGATGCTGCACTGAACGACCAGGCAGAGAGTGATCTCACCAATCAGTCAGGCGGAAGTTTCCAACAGATCTGGAAGGTTGCGAGTTTTGCTCCTGATATTTATGACGCTATTCTTATTGGCATTCCCTTAAACACAAGTCTGGTTATACCGTCATCAGGAATAAACGCCACCCTTACGTACCTTTATGACAGTAACTGGAATATCATCTGGAATGCAAGTGCTGATCCAAACCTGAGCAATATTCCTACAGAATATGCCGATTACAATACCTCTTGGTTCAATGCAAGCAGAGGCGGGATGAGTTGCTCGTTGAGCTGTACAGCAACAACAAGCGACTTCACGTGTTGTGTTGCATTAACAAGCAACAATTTTAGTGGAGATTATGTTTGGTTAAAATTACCGCACTTCTCAGGTCCTGGTGCATCTATCAATGGTAATGCAGATAATACCCCACCAACAACCGCTCCAGCCTTACTGAGCGTAAATGATTCTGATGCTGACGGCAATATTGAACTTACCTGGCAGAATGACACCAACGAAAGTAATGAACAGTACCTTATTTTACGGTACACAACGACTATTAATGCAAGTACCGCAGCATCAGCAACACTCGTAAAAACCATTACCAATGAAACTACCACGAGTTATGAAGACAATACCAGCGTGCATGCAACAAATTACTGGTACGCTTTAGTAACGAAAGATACTGCAGGAAATTACAATCTCTCGGTGGTAAGCAACAGCCTCAATGCAACCACCGATGATACCTTTAAACCAATGTCTCCTACCGGACTAAGCATTGTAGATTCAGGAAGTGGCGTTGCAGAACTCGCCTGGACAGCAGTAACAAGAGATGTTAATAATAACACCGATGCAACAGGCATAATCTACCAAATCTGGAGGAATACCACGGCAAACTTCAGCAAGGCTCTTGCCAATGAAACATTAGCATATCTGACAAATACCACTGCAAGATCCTACAATGACAATAGTGTATCGGTCAATACAACCTACTACTACATTGTCACTGCTGTTGACGATGCTGGAAATAAAAATCTCAGTATTGGCCCAACCAATAATGGAAGTGTGAGCATTGCTACCTATTGTGGCGATGGTACGTGTCAGTCAGGTGAATCAAGCAGTAGCTGTAGTGCTGATTGTGGTTCAGGCAACCAAGATACAGGCGGTGGTGGTGGAGGAGGAGGAAATACCCAACAAAATACTACAACCTCAGGAACAACAACACTGAATACTTCTGGAGAAAAAAAATGGGATAGTGTTACTGCTGAACAGCTCGCAATATGGACGATAAAAGATGTTGATATTGAAGTAACTCAGCTCGAGTTTACCTTGCTTGAAAACAAAACAAATGTGAGCGTTAAGATCGCAAAGCTCAGCTCTGCACCAACTACCTTACTTCCTTCTGAAAGGGTGGTCTACCAATACGTCGAAGTGACTCCCTCGAATATAGAAGAAGGACAGCTTACCAATGCAAAGATTCGCTTTAAAGTAAACCTTTCATGGCTGAGTGAAAAAAACATTCTTGAAAATGACGTCTTGCTTCTTCGATACGCAAATGATGTATGGAACGAACTGCCAACAAACAAAACAGGTTCAGATACGAGTTATGTGTATTATGAGGCAGAAACTCCAGGGTTTAGTTATTTCGCAATTAGTGGAAAGGAACAGCCAAAGAATGAGTCAGAACTCCAACAAGAACAACAAGGAGACCAAGGAGAAAATAATTCACAGGAGGAGATTCTGCTCACTCCTGAAACAACAGAGGATGAGAAAGCACTGCCACGAGTCAACTGGATTCTGTGGGTAATTCTCACTGCGATTATTGTCATTCTCGCTATTGGTATTTATTTCTATCGACAACAAAATTTACATAAAACAGCAAAGCGATTGGAAGCAGAAAGCAAGGATAAAGAGGAAGAGGAAAAAGAGTAAAAGCTTTATCCAAAAAAAGAGTTAGCAAAAGTTTAAATAAGAAAACCATATTAGCTCTTTCATGTCTATCTATGATGAATTAAGGACTGCTCTTCTGACAAAACAGGATCGCTTACACGATATCGTTGGTCAGGAAGAAACAAAGCTACAACTAAAGTCGGCCCTCCTGATGGGGCATCATGTCATCATTGTTGGTCCACCAGGGATCGGAAAAACAACGCTGGCAAAAAATATTGCTGCGCTATTACCCTCTGTTCACGTGAATACCTGTCTTTATCATTGTCTTCCTGAACTACCTGTCTGTCCAGAATGCCTCCATAAACAAGAACGTGGGATGACAATACCAACACAAGAGCTTACGGGAAAAGAACGTTTTGTTCGTGTTCAAGGGAGTCCGGATTTAACTGCTGAAGATCTTCTGGGAGATATTGACCCTCTTAAAGCATTGCAATTTGGGCCTCTCTCACTCCAAGCATTTACGCCAGGAAAAATCTTTCAGGCAAACAACGGCATCTTATTCTTTGACGAAGTGAATCGTTGTCCTGAAAAACTACAGAATGCCCTCCTCCAAGTGCTCGAGGAAAAAAAGGTAACCATAGGAAGTTATCAGGTGGACTTTCCCACAGAATTTATTTTTATTGGCACGATGAATCCTGAAGATACCAGCACCGAGAAACTGTCTGACGTGTTCATCGACCGGTTTGATCTGATGTACATGACCTATCCTGAGAAGCTTGCTACAGAGACAACAATCGTCAAGCAAAAAGCAAAGGTACTGACACATCAGGGAAAGGCCATCGTTTTTCCTCCAGAGCTTTTGAGCTTTATGCTTTCTTTTGTCCGCTACTTGCGAGATCATGCCCACGTTGAAAAAAAACCAAGCGTAAGGGCTTCACTAAGCCTTTACGAACGCGCTCAGGCATATGCACTGTTGCATGAGAGAAAGGTAGTTACCAAGGAGGACATTGAAGCCTCGTTACTGTCTGTGCTCAGTCACAGAATTCGGCTAAAACCTTCAGTCAAGTACCTGCAACAACCCCCGGATTTTATTAAAGAGCAGTTTGCACATTTCGCAGAGCATCATCCAATCCATGAAAGTGGTGATGGTCCCTAAAAAAGTTGAACACGTTAGCTACGAAAAAGCAGCCATCATCCAGGAGGCAGCAGGAAGCCTTGCTCGTGATCCTGATGAAGATAAGCTGATGCACTCACTTCTCGAAAATGATACCAAAAGCATTGAAGATGCACAACTCATCAATGATGCCATTAACCAGGGATTAGGAAGCTTTACCCCAAATCTTCTTTTTGAGCAGATTGTTAAGGATTACCGAAATGCTCGTACCTGTTACGGTGATCGCCTCATCCGACTCTTGACGGGCTATGATGAACGCTATTTACAGAAGAATATAAACCTTCCAGAGTTTCGTCGAGAACTCAAACAACAAATTGAAGAACATATCACCAAACTCAAGCAGAGGAAATTGCTTAATCGAGATGGAATGCTCACTGACAAAGCATTACGCTTTGGTGCCGTTGCGCTTTCTATGGAAGAACTTAATCACCTACTTGCAAAAGGATTTCTGGGCGAGAAAATCCACAAAAAACACGCAATTTATGGCGACAAAGAAAATCTAAAACCGTTTAAAAAAGGCCATCGCTATCGTGATATTGCGATAAAGAAATCTGTCCAGCGTGCAGTACGAAGGCAGCACCATGCGTTAATGAAAGAGGATCTTGTTGCTCATGAACGACAGCAGAAAGGAAAAATCTCTATTATTTATGCCTTAGACGCTTCGGGAAGTATGCGCGGAAAAAAAATTGAAACTTGTAAACGAGCAGGAATTGCATTGGCATACAAAGCAATTGAGGCCAAAGATCAGATAGGATTACTCGTCTTTGGAAGTGATATTGTTGCAGAGGTAAAACCAACCCAGGACTTTGCCTTGTTGCTCGAGAAAATTGCGGGCATCCGTGCCTCACAACAGACAGACCTCGCAAAAACCATTAGCCATGCTATCCAACTTTTTCCCTCTGTAGACCAGACAAAACATTTAATTCTGCTGACTGATGCAAAACCAACTGTCGGAAAAAATCCCGAAGAAAAAACTCTTGAGACAGTGGCGCTTGCACGCCAAGCAGGAATAACCATCTCGGTTATTGGTATTGATATTGATGAAAAAGGCAAGCGTATGGCACAAAAAATGGTCGAGATAGGCGAAGGAAGGTTCTATGTCCTTACCAATCTCAGTGAGCTTGATATGATTGTCCTTCAGGATTATGCTCAGGTTGCCTAGCTACCGGTATGGTTACTGCATGCGTCTTTCGCACTGCGCTCACTGTTTGATAATCGTGAAGTAACATTTGAGGATCCTGCTCATAGAATCCTGCTGCAATCTGTGCAGCATGCGGAAGGGCAGCTTCACGCTGAGCAAACCATTTGTCGAGGGACTGTGAACCTGAAAGACCATTATGAAGAGGGTAACAAGGAGTTGAAAATGGAGTAGGAAACATTGCGTTAAGAATTCCATTAACCTGAAAGTAATGGAGCAGTTTTTCAGGTTTATATCGTCCACTTGCGAAATCATCAGCAACAGCAGCACACGATGCTTCTCGACAAACAAGCAGTTCTAAATCAGCTCGACTACAGAGGGATACTATCATTGTAACACTAAGAAAGGGAATTTTATTTTTAATAGTTTGTCTATAATGAAGCCTGATGAGGATAAAACTTTAAATAGGAGTGAGCACTGAAAAACTGAAATGAAGCTGTTAGCCTTTGTGGATGTCCATCGAAGAAAGATTTTCATGGAGAAGATTGTTAAGAAAGTCAAAAAGTACAAGGTTGAGGTTGTGGTCTGTGCAGGAGATTTATCAACCTTTGAACGTGGTCTCTCACCCATGATTACGATGCTTGGACAGCTCCATATTCCGGTTATCATGACGCATGGAAACCATGAGACTCCAGAAAAGGTACTCAGGTTGTGCAACAAATATCCGTTGTTGTACTTTGTCCACAACTCTTTCACCACCTGTAACAACTACCTCTTTCTCGGTTATGGTGGTGGTGGCTTCGGCAGGACTTCCCCGCGGTTAGAAAAAAATATTCAGCGTTTCCAAAAAATAGCGACAAAAAAACCGGTTATTTTTATAACCCATGCCCCTGGCTATCACACTAAACTTGATAAACTTGGTCGTAATCAATACTGTGGCAATAAAACAATCAGGAAAACTATTGAACTTCTCGAACCTGTACTCCACATCTGTGGTCATATCCATGAAAATGCCGGAAAATACGATTACATCAAGAAAACACTAACCATGAATCCTGGCCCAGAAGGAAAAGTACTTGAGATTCATGACCATCGTGCCACTATTATTGCCTGAGACCATTACTTTTCTTCGTTGATCATCCCTAGAAGTCCAAGAAGGCCGAGGAGTTTACCAGAGTCTGGATGTCTTGGCTGCACCTGATCTCGCTGAACCTGTAAAAGTGTAAATACTTCCTCCAAAGCTTGGGCATAGCGTGGCTCTCTCCATCTGTAGGTATCACGATCAAAGCCGACACAATCCTGACCACCATGAGTAAGGATTAAACTTCCATCAGAATAGGGACGATATTCTGAGACAGAACATGAAACCAACCGATGAATACCTGGATCTTCATCACTGCTTCTCCTCAACGTAACGCCCACCTGTTCTTGATATCCTTTTTCATTAAGGTCAGGCAATTCATAAGAAACGCCAAGTTCAATAAGATGTTCATCTTTCCTATAAACACGGAAAAAGCTCGGTATTCTCGAGGGAAAGTCAGGATTAAATCCCTGATGATCGTTTAGATAACATTCAATAGCATCAAAGTTATGCCATCCATGCCCAGTTAGATAATGTTTACCAACACCATAGTTCTTTATTTGTAATCGCATATCGTCAAGCAATATGGTTCTTACTCCTAAAGCAGCATAGAGAGGAGTAGAAAGATCTTCCCATGTTTGTGGCTGAGATCCAGTCATCGCTTTCATTAATCTCTGGACTGAAGAAAAAGTAAGCCCAGTATATCGAGGAGAATGAGCATAGTCTTTCAAAATTTGTTGTCGAAGTGCCGCCCAAGAGTCCTCAGGTCCAAAACTCCTTTTTAATTGCTCTCTTGACTGTTTCCATTCTCGAGAAGCTGGATCAGGATCTCTCCATTCTTCTCCATCGCCTTCACTCAATCCATTGTCTGGATCATCTGGATTACTATTCATAAGTGTCATAGTTTAGTCTCCTTGATTTAGGAAGAGAAGATACTTTTTAAATGTACCTCCAAAACAATAACAAAACCACAAAGAAAAGTTTTAAATAGCATTGTTGCTCTCAAGATTACAAAAGATGGTGAACCGTAATATTCTTTGGAGCCTTATGTTGTTCATAGGAGTGCTCACTCTCTTGGCTCATAGTTCATCTGTTCTCGGCGCAGAAGGAAAAGAACAGCTCCTTGATGATTGGGTGTATGATGAAGACGTCCTCAATATTGATGATGAACTGTTTGTACTAAGCCTCACACCAACATGGGATAGATTATACATTCAAGGAGAGGAAGAAAGTGTGATTGTTGACCAAGGGTACTGTGAAATCTTAAATTACAAAGAGTTCTGTTACATCACTGCCATCTTTGATCCTGCAGAAGGGTACGGGAAAAAGGACTACAAACGAAACAAGATCCTTCCATCAATCCATCTCACCGTTTCAGATCTTCGTCCACAGGTTGTTGTTACAAGAACAGTAAGCAACACAACACCCTATCTTCAAGATACTGTTACGGTTAAAATAAGTATGGTTAATAACGGACTGAAGACTGCTGAAACCGTTACCTATCGTGAAACCATCCCGCAAGAAGCAGTTATTCTTGAGCATCCCTCATTGAGAAGAGAAGGTAATATTCTTGAATGGACTGGCTCTGTAGTCTATGGCTCTAATGTTACACTTTCTTACGAACTTAGATTTACCAAGCCATTTGCTGGAACAGTAAATGCTTCATTGAACTACACCTATAACGGAAATCCGTATTCCTTAACAAATAAAGACATCAGCATCACGACAAATACAGCAAAAATTCCCCTAACAATCACAACAACGATTGACAAAAATCCAGCAGTTATTAATGAACTCGTAATCTATACGGTTTCATTAACCAATACTGATCCTTCTGAAATGGTAACTATTACTGAAATGCTTATCCATGTTGATGATGGTTTCATTGTCAGCAGTTATGAACCTCTGCAAAAGAAAACAACGTCTGATTTCAGGTACAACATGGTTCTCCAGCCAGGAGAGACAAAAACATTCACGTTAGGTGTAGTTGGACTTTTTACCGGAGATTATGACCTTGGGTTATCACTCAATGCAACATCGTATTGGAAACTGGAACTAAGAACTCTCTCCGAGCGTCACACCGACAATAAAACAATAACGATAAAGCTTGGTGAAATACGCCCTCTGATCCACTTTCTTCTTAATGATCTCTCCTTAATCAGCGGCCAAGAATCTCTTGTAGAAATTTCGCTGGAAAACACTGATGAAAAGCGATCATTTCATAACATTACTGCAAGAGTAACTACTGATTATCCCTATTTTGAGAATCTATCAAGTTTCGTTGAGGTGCTCTATCCAAAAGAAAAAAAAGTGATTTATACGCAAAACTTTAAGGCTCCGTGGGTTGAGCAAGAGCAACATTACAACATAATGGTTCAAGGGTCTTATCAGACAACGAACAATGAGCTCTTTGACTATAGCAAAACCGAAACATTTCAGGTCAATGCTAAGGCTGCTAATGCAAGCGTCCAAGTAACGCAAACTCTATCCGCAACCATTGAGGAAAACAGCACGGCAATTGTCAAAGTAAGTCTTACGAATGTAAAAGAGTACGCTCTTGAAAACCTAAAAGTAACTGATACCTTTCCTGGATTAACATTCATTAGTGGAGCCTCTTCTACCGTGTTTGATCGCCTCAAGGGAGGAGAGACTAAAGAGATTTATCAGTACAAACTTCTGGCTCCTTTAGGAACTAACCTGACGGAAACAACCATCCAAACAAGGGTAGAGTATGAAGAAGAAGGCCTTCCCTATGGTACTGTTGCTGAGAAGGTTATTACCATTACTAAGCTTCCTGAAGAGCAGATAACACCCGTCGAGGAAAATACATCGCAGGAGTCAGAAAACAACGAATCAACAAACATCCAGGAGCCAGTAACTGAAGAAAAAAGTAACGATGGGGAAACAGAAGCAGAACCAGGATTCTTCACCCGCCTGTTGCAAGGCATAGCCTCATTCTTTAGCGCGTTGTTCGGATAGTTTCAGCCAGACAGGCTAAAAAAATAAATAAGGGAAAGATAATTACTGCTTCACTAAAATTCCACCACTACTTTCTACCCAATCAGCATGAATTCTGTCACCCGAATATGGTTGTAATCGTTGAGAATACTCTCTGATGAGATGAGCCATTGGACCACGATGAATCGTTATTTGACCAGTAGGTGTAATTCTTTCTATTTCTCTTGCAATTCTCCTATAATAGTTATCCATAATTGCGTCTAAATCTGAATCATCAATCAAAATTGACCTACATCCTCCAATAATATTTTGATCAAACACACCGTAACTTGTCACAATAGCCGATTCGTTTGGATGTTTATCCCAAAATCCATAAGTATCTTCTTCTAAAGAAGATCTCATTCCTTGTGCATTCATTTCTCTCAATTGATCTAGTAATTTTTGCTTTGGTTTTGGTTCAACAACAACAACTTCTCTACATCCAGCATTAAAGAAACGAGGCAAGTACCATCCAGTTCCAGAACCTAAATCAATTACTTTTTGTCCTTGTAATCTTGCAACAATGTCTGGTCGTCCTAAATCATCTGTTATTCTTTCATAGCTAATGTTTTCGAAACTATGACTTGCAATTCTTAGTTTATCAATTTCTTGTTCTGTTAGCGTAACGCCCATCATGATTCTACTAGTGAGTGATTATATTTAAATCTTTTGATCATCTCCTCTTCATTCGCTAATAAAGTCCCTCAGAAGAGATGATGGAAAAAAGATGCAAGAAGAAGATAGATAAAAAATGAGTTTGCTGGAGATTTCACTGGATATAACTCATCTGTTTCAGGTCACGTTGCTTTTGGGCAAGCTGCCCTTGCTCGAGCAATGATTTGATCTTTTGCTCAAACTTCTCTGCTGTTTTTAAGAGAGGCTTGGTATCAACCTTTAGACTAAGATACTTGTCAAGCGCTTCAACAACCTTTGCAGCAGCTTTGCTGTCAGGAAGCTGGGAATGGGTTTCTGCAAAAATACAGGTTACGGGAATGCTTGCCTTAACCAGCAAAGCAGAGGTTACTCCCATAATAATTCCTTCTTTCAATGGTTTCAATCCTATGTTTTGGAGCTTCTTCATGTACACTGGACTAGAACTATAACCAAAGGATTGTGGTTTTTCGACGGTTTCTTGGCTTCCCACACCCTCCACGCTAATGATCTCAGATGCTCCTGTATCACGAGCTAAGGTAAGGATAGTATCGACAATATTCCATTCCTGGCCTGTTGATGCAGTAATAGCATGGAGAATGACAAGATTGTGCTCTTTACTGTAATGAATACCAATGGGTTGGACAACCTGCTGATCATGGATAGCGACAATTGCAGGCATCTTTTCAAAGTACATACTCCCGATAGATTCAGTCTTCAAGTGATCGACAAGAAATTCAGTGGTTATTGTTCCTACTAAACCAAAACCAGGAAATCCTTGGATAATAACTGGATTTTTGAGCTTCTTCGTTAGCCGAAGCGTCATAACATCACCTCGGTGAAGATAGCAAGGTCTACGTTTATATACCTTTTGTTTTGAAAGCGAAAAGTAGTTAAAGGACTTTGTTGTTGACTCTCATATGGAACAGTATGAATAAGAGGTAGGAATGGTACTTGAAGCCCTTATTGGTCCGTTGCAGGCAGAACAGCATCCTTGGAGAATGATTGGTTATGGCTTTCTGTTTAATACTGTTGCAATCATCTTAAGTCTATGGATTTTTGGCGAGCAAGCCTCATTAATCATGGTCTTTCTTACGGTTATGGCATCGATGCCCTTGGTCTATAATTCCCTAAAACGAGAAGAGAGTAAAGCAGAGGTTATAACCAAGGAAATATTTCTCCTCAAAGAACATGGAAAAGCACTTACCTTTCTCATGCTCTTATTTCTCGGGATTACATTGTCAACTGCATTATGGTATGTGTTACTTCCTGAAGGAACATTAATCAACCTCTTTGGCTCACAAAGCGATACGATTCTCACGATTAACAGTAGGGTAACCCAAGGTGGACAAACCTTCCAGCTGTTTTTCAGGATTTTTTTTAACAATTTCAATGTGATCATTTTCTGTTTGCTTTTTGCCTTTGTGTACGGGCTTGGTGCAATGTTTATCCTTAGCTGGAATGCAACCGTCATTGGCGTAGCTATTGGTAATTATATTCGTCTGAACATAAGCAATGTGGCTGCAACGATGGGATTAGAACAACTGGCGCACTATTTTAAGGTCCTGTCCTATGGTTTTTTGCAATATGTTATTCATGGCATCCCTGAGATACTCGCGTACTTTACCGTTGGATTGGCAGGTGGCATTATCTCACTTGCTGTTATTCGGCATCATAATGATCACAAGGAGTTTGAGCGAGTGCTTATTGATTCATCAGATCTTATTCTGCTTTCGGTTGCTCTCTTGTTTGTTGCTGCACTTCTCGAGGTCTTTGTTACCCCTATTTTCTTTTGAAAAACGAAAAGTATATAAATATGGCAATTAGTATACTAGTTACTAAAATTAGGTGTTGGATTGGGACGTGTGAACATCAAAGAAAAATAGGTGTACCCATCAAAAACAGTGATAACTATGAACTACCTTTTATCCTTCGGTGTTGTCATTCTGGTCATGCTTGTACTTTCATTTCTTGTGAAATTGATGAAACAACCGATCATTGTTGGCTATGTCCTGGCAGGACTGTTCTTTGCCTATTACCAGTTCAAAAGTGTTGATAAAAGCAATTTTATCATTTTCTCTGAATTAGGTATTGCCTTTTTGCTCTTTTTAATGGGACTTGAATTTGATTTAAAGAGTTTAAAATATACAGGGAAGGATCTCTTGATCTCTTCGCTTATTCAGACCATTGCTTTTTTCGCTATTGCGTTCTTGATTACCCTTGCCTTTCCTCTCAGTTTCATGGAAAGGGCTTTACTGGCAGTTACCTTTCTCTTTAGTAGTACATTACTCGTAGCAAAGTGGCTCGAAGACAAAAAAGAGATTCAAACACTGAGTGGAAAGGTTATCCTCACCACCCTCATCCTCCAAGACATACTTGCTATACTTATCCTGACGGTTATGAATTTTTCGAGCCAAGAAGGTTTTTTCAGTATGATCCTCATCCCTTTCAAGGGTATTTTACTGGTTATCATCTCCATTGTCCTAGCAAAATACGCTCTCAACAAACCCCTACAGTTTTCTAGCCGCTATCCAGAACTTCTGTTCTTATGTTCATTAGGTGTCTGTTTTTTCTTCATTATCATTGCACCAACATTGGGGTATTCGACAACCGTAGGAGCGTTTATTGCCGGATTAACCCTTGCGAATACGCAATATAAAACAGACATTGTTTCCAGATTAAAACCGCTAATTATTTTCTTCAATATGCTTTTTTTCTTCAGCCTCGGCTTTCAGATGAAATTTGATCTTTCCATGAGTTTTATTTTGCTGTTGTTTCTCTTCCTTGTAGCGAATTTCATCATCAAACCACTGGTTATTTATCTCTCGATTAGAATACGTGGTTATGATACAAAAACATCACTACAATCAGGAATATATCTTTGCCAATTTAGCGAATTTGGTATTATCATTGTAAGCTCAGTTTCCTTCCTGAATAATCCTTCATTAAATTCCATTGTTCTTTTAGGACTAGTCATATCCATGATTCTCTCCTCCTATGTCATTAAATATGATAGGCAACTCCTAGCATTTATCCTTCCATTCCTCAACAAATATGATAAAATCCGAACACGAGAGATTCCTAGCTTTCAAACAGACAAGCATTTCGATGTGCTTTTCTTTGGGTATCCTGAATATATGGAAAGGATTAACGCCAATCTCAGAGCTATGGGAAAGAGCATTTGTGTTATTGAAAATGATCCT
This sequence comes from Candidatus Woesearchaeota archaeon, assembly GCA_016187565.1. Classification (NCBI taxonomy): domain Archaea; kingdom Nanobdellati; phylum Candidatus Woesearchaeota; species Candidatus Woesearchaeota archaeon. The sequence goes on along the minus strand of JACPJR010000026.1, from coordinate 64,904 downwards.
GCAAAGATAGAGTTGATGAAAAGTGAAAAAATTGACTATATCTATGGTTCAATCTATAATCCATATTTTTTTGAGCATCTTCATATGAAGAACGTTGAGCTCATCTTGTCTGAAGTAGTGGATATCGATGCAACAAAGGCTATAATCAAGTATGGTAAAAATGCAAATCCGAAGTGTATTGTCATGGTTACTTCAAAAACATTACGAGAGAGTATTGAGCTCTATGAAGCTGGAGCAGATTATGTCATCTATCCGACCTATATCAATGACAACCATATTTCACTTATTCTGGAAGATTATACCAAGGATATAGGTAAGATTATTACGAAAAAAATAAATGAAGTTAATCAGTTTAAAGAATTACAAACCAAGAACGAATTAATTACCAAACCAACATTCTCTGATATTGATTCCTTTTTGGGAAGAATCAAAAAAGTCAAGAAACAGAAAGATAAAAAAGACCCGAACCGTAAGCACAACTTTTATGATATTGATTCATTTTTCGCACGATTTATGAAAAAGCAGCCACCAACAACCATCAAAGAGTCTTAACACGACCTGGCTTATTTTGGAAGATTTCACCCTCTTTTAAGAGGTGGTCGATAATTTCCTCAGCATTCGGTATATTGCTTTGGACAACAACATCTTCAATATCTACACCATCGCCTTTATCGAGCTGTCGAATGATGTTCAGGATTTTTTCACTGGGACTGACTAACGAAACGTCAGGGCTTTGTCGTTCCTCCTTTTGCTCGATAATAGAAGAAACGACTTCATGGTGTAGTGATGTTTTTACATCATCTTCTGTTTGGTGATGATGGTGAAGGATCCCTCGTTTTTGTAACTCAAGACTACGAAGCGCAACCCATCGTGCATTGACAATAACCTTGAGAATCTCGGGAGCAATATAATATTGACCTCCAAATTCACGTACTCTTCCAATAATAAGTAATGGTTGTCCGAGGTTAACATTGGCAAACAAATTGTTCTCTTCAAAACTCCTGACGCTTATCTTGCCAGAGCCATCATCAACAACAACCATGCGATAGCTTAGTTCTTGCAACGGCCCTGTAACGATAACAGCGATAATATTCACTCGAGAAATTTTCTCTCCTGCAGAGGTAAGTACATAACTGGGCGTCCATCCCTCTTCCTTAACATATTGTCCTGAAAGAATATCTGCAATGGTTACTTTTTTTGCAACAAGCCGTTGTGCTGGTTGATTATCCATATCCCGACACAAAAGAACAGCGTCACTCACCCCCCAGTTACTGGAAATTCTCGCAGTATAAATACTTTTTGCCATTATCGCATTGAAAAGAGAGAATAGGACAGAAGATACAGACGAGAAAATGACTTACCGTGTTTGCCAGACATACGATCTTCGTTTGCTAGAAAGTCCATAGCCACAGGATGCGCATACCTTTTTCGTCCGATGATACGAATGCTTTCCACAGCGTCGACACATCATGTGTGGCGCAGTTTTGTTATGTTTTCCCCGTGCAGGTGTTCCTTTTCCCATGACGATCCCTCATAGCAGCATTACTGTAGAATTACGCCGGTGAGATCAAGATGATGGTATCTCCACGAATAAACACTTTTCCTAGTTTTCGTTTCAGCTGCCCATCAATATGCTCTTCACCCTCTTCCAGCACAATGTTGATGTGAATATCAAAGGCATAGAGATTTCCTATGAATTGTTTACCGTTTTTGAGCTCAACCATGACACGCTTATTCCGTGCATGATTTAATGCATCCAATGGTCGCGACATTTCCATATAACAAGTCACCCCTCGTATAGTGATATTATTAGTATTGTCTGGAGAATGTCAATAGTATATAAATGTTTTGTAATAGTCGAGTTTCTCAGAAATAGTCAATACAATCAGTAAAACTTAAACAGTAAACCTATGGCACTATTCCCTTTTGCTTGAGGAATGCCGCCACTTCCTTGCCATCGACCTTGCCACGATATTTAGCCATAATCTTTCCCATCAAAACATTAAACTGGCCTTGAGGATGTGCTGTAATAATCTTACCTATTTCCTGTTCTAGCTCCTTACGCGAAAGTGGCTTGTACTGTTCATACACTACCTGCTTTCCCTGTGCAATCTGGACGAGAATCTCAAAGAGTGCTTCTTTCTCAAGCTCACCCTTATCAAGACGAACAAACAAATCTTCTACTAATGATAACTGGTCAAAGGGATTAAAGGTAACTGCATACCGTGTTTTTATCTCTTTGGGATAACTGGTAAAGACCTCAGCAATGAGTTGTGGTTTGATATGGGAAAATCGGGAGACATACGCATCAAACTGAATACCCCGCTTTGCCATCTGGTCGGCACTATCATTACTAATCTTATACGTAATGACATAACGCTGGATTTTGTCTCGAATCAGTTCAGGAAGCTCAAGAGAAGTTACTTGTGGTATAAAGGGTTGAACATCAGTCTCTGGATATAGTCGAGCAGAACCTGGCATAGGTCTCAGATAGGTAGAGGTTCCATCCTCATTTGCTCGCCTGACTTCTTGGGGAATGCCCTCAAAACATTTGATAATACGATTACGGACAATGTCAAGTGCACCTTGTGCACGGTCATGCTGATCTGCAATGAGAATGAAGCCATCATTAGCTGCACAGGAAAGTTTTTTGCGGAGCAGAGTAACTTCTTCTGGTGTAATACCATAGCCAGGAAGTTCATCGGCATGGAACAATCCCTTAACACCGCTGTGAACTCGAGCATAATCAGCAAGCTCTGTTCCTAATCTCCGTCCTGGTTGCAGCTCCTTTCCCAGGTTTCCTTTAAATCCTCTAAGCGGTAATCCATAAACACCACCCTTTGAGTGGAGTGCTGACTGAATGACGTTACTTGATGAATGCTGCAAGAGAGGGGTAAGGTCATAGATAGTAGCGGAGGCTATTGTTTTTTGTGCTTCTCTCATTATCTTGGTGGCATGCAACGCCTGCTTGAGCTCAAGAAGATTACGTTGACGAATGCATTCATATTCCACAAGCATAGGCAATAGCTTCAAGTTCTGTGCTCCTTTAATCTCAACACGAGCACCATCACGAATAGAGATGTTGAGATCTTGCCGTATGGTTCCTAAGCCACGCCGTACCTTTCCAGTGCTTCTCAAGATCATGCCCAGTTCTTCAGCAACTTCTCGTGCCTGGAGGGGTGAAGTAATACTGGGATCAGTTGCAATCTCGATAAGCGGAATCCCTAAACGATCAAGACGATAGATAACCGTACTTGCATCCTGCTGAATAATCTTGGCTGATTCCTCTTCGATGCAAATAGTAGGAATAGCAACCTTGCCATGAGGAGCCTGAAGCGTGCCATTAAGCGCAATAAGTGCTGTACGTTGAAATCCAGTAGTGTTACTGCCATCAACAACAATCTTCCGCATCACTTGTATTTGATCAACAACCATAGCATGGAGAAGAGAAGCAACCTGAAGTGCAATAGCCAATGCCTCAGTATTCATCGGTTGAGGGGGCTCTTCATCAAACTCAACAAGACAAGTCGTATCGGTATATCCTTCATAGACAATGGTTTTCTGCTTTGCCATTTCATGCTGGGCTGCAATATCAATGCTTCCGGTTTCTCCTGCAGATGCTCTGAGTTTTCGTTTGACAATAACATCAGGAGGATCATCACGGAGTTGAGAAGGACAGGTACAGAATAACTTGTGCGTGTTTAACTGCTGATGAATTTCAAGACCGCATCGTAAACCCATTTTTTCGTAGTCAATCTCCATACCAGAGAAGGGTAACACACTTCTTTAAAAAATCTTTCTTTTTTAAGTCAAGTGTTTAACTGAACATCCGAATCCTAAAAGACACGCCACGTCGATGGCGGCTGACGGATTGTTCACGTTGTTCACAACCCTACGAAGCACCCCGGAGGGGCCAACCCCCACTTCGTCAGCGCCACAAGTATATACGCTCAGTTCACACGCAAGGAAGCACACTGCTATTGACGCGGCTATCCTACCAACAGGCAGGCCGCGACGTGCAACATTTGTTACACCTTTTGATCAAACGTTAGTAACGTTTGTTTGATGAAAATCATTAACTCGTTCAGTAAGATAAGCAATGATTGCTGGTATGCCCTCACCGGTTTTTCCGCTCATCGATAATACATGAACATCCTTTGGTAAGTCCTGCTGCAATTGGTGCGTGAGTTGCGGAGTGATCAAATCGCTCTTATTAACGACTAAAAGAAAATTCAAATGAGAGAATTGTGCTCGAAAGTTCGTGTAAAGACTTAACTGTTTTTCCAAAGCATAGCCGCAGGTTTCCGTAGGATCAATAACAAAAAGAGCATCATGGGTTGCATAGGTAAGGGCAAGAACAGCCTGTTTTTCAATAGCGTTCATAATCGTGAAGGGCCTATCCAACGCTCCAGGTGTATCAATAACCTGAACAGAATGATTGTTGATGTTTCTATATCCAATGTTTAAGGATTTTGTGGTAAAGGGATAGCTTTGGATATCTGGATCCGCTTTGGTCAACAAAGTGAGAATGGTTGTTTTACCCACGTTTGGAAAACCGCAGAGAGTAACCGTGTATTTTTCGGTCTTTAGTGTGGGAAATTTCCTCATAGTTTTACGCGCAGTCTCGAGACACTGCAACGAAGCGTCTATCTGTTGGAGAAGTGAAGAAACCCTGCCATAAAAAGCTCGCTGATAGCGCTCTACTCGTTCTTTGTTTCGCGCATTTTTCATGACATCAAGATAATATTTTGCAAGCTCGTCCAGCTTCGCTATTACCCATTGAATGTTTGCTAAGGATTTCTTAAGCTGGGTATAGTTCAGCGTAATTTTAACAAGTTCATGGTAAAACGGAGGTAAATTATCGATCGAAGGGTAGGCACGAAGGATAGCTCCTAATTGGCTTCGTAAGGTCTTGTGCATCGCCTTTAATCGTGCAGTCTCACGTTTTTTTTCTTTAATAAGTTTGATTGCTAGCGAACCAATCTCTTTGTATTTTCTGCTCTTTTGGAGATGTCTCGTACGTGCACGTTCCCGTGTTGCTGCCTCTCGGCCATCACGAAATGCAACATCCAAATAGGTCTGATAGGACGCTATGGTTATGAGCGTTTGGAAGTTCATCAGAACACGCAAAACAATGGAGTATTTAATACTTTAGCATCAAGGTAAGTTCTTGTTTCCTAGAAACATCTGAGATTGAAGCAACAGATTTTTATACTTCTCATTTCTGAGGGATGACTATGGCCTTCCTGACAGAACTAGGATTGATCTTTCTCTTTTCCATTATAGGGGGAGTTCTTGCCGTGAGGTTTAAGCAACCGACGGTTTTAGGTTTGCTCTTAATCGGTGCAATTACAGGACAACATATGCTCGGCCTCGTACAAGATGATTTCTTGATTGAGGCTTCGATTCAGATCGGTGCTATCTTGCTTCTTTTTACCTTAGGTATAGAATTTAGTCTTGCACATCTGTTTAATCTCGGCACAAGAGCAGTAATCGTTGCCATCATGAAACTCGGGATGGTTTTCTTTCTCTCTTACTCAGCAGCCCAAGTTATGGGGCTTGACCTTATGACGTCACTTTTTGTTGGCGTTATTCTATCGATAACAAGCACCGTTGTTTTCATGAAAGTTCTTGAACAAAAAGGGATGGCGAAAAGAGAAGAAGTACCATTGCTTATAACCGTCTTAATCATTGAAGATATCTTTGGTGTCTTTGCATTGACCTTTTTTTCAAGTCTCAATGGAGAAGACTTAACCATTCCCATCATTGCCACTCGATTGCTTGTTTCACTCACATTAATGGCGATAACGTATGTTATCCTCCAACGAATACTACGACGGGTTATCCATTGGCTGAGCAAGTATAGTACTGAAGAAACATCGACCTTTATTTCTCTCGGTTTGTGTGGAGGAATGAGCTACCTGGCGCTCCTCTTTCATCTCTCTCCGTCAGTTGGTGCATTTTTAGCCGGAAACATTGTTTCTTCACTTCCTAATGCGAAACAGTTTGAGAGAACAATACACCCCTTTATTCTTACTTTTACCTCGCTTTTTTTCTTTTCGATAGGGACGATAGTAAACTTTTCAGTGATATTGACCAGCTTATTGCTTGTCCTTGTTCTTCTAATAATTAATATAGTCGCAAAATATATCGGTGTCGGACTGGGGAGCTATTTATTTGCAAACGTTAGCGGTAGGCAAGCAGTATTCAGCGGATTAGCTATGATATCTGTTGGAGAATTTTCGCTGTTAATTGCAAAAGAGTCTACATCCGTAGTGTCAGGTATAGATTTAGTGAGCATAACTGCTGCAATTATTTTTCTCTCTTCAATAAGTATGTCGCTCTTGATAAATCATGTTGAAAAAATACATACCCTCACTACTCGGTCAATCCCTCGAGCAGTACAGGAGAACATGACCCTTATTTCAAAGTTTATTAGTAGTATCTCCCTAACCATGATAAGGGATACCATAAGTATGAAACAAATAGATCTGGACTTAAAGGCAATAATTAATAACATCACTGCCATTACCATCATTGCTGCTGTAGGGGTTTTTGTTTGGCGATATTTCCGAGAGGTTATCGCATCCATCATCGGAAGCCAGTACGTGCTTGCAGTGGTGCTTCTTTTCTTCTTATTTCTCTCTTCATTTCCCACACTGCGTGTCGTGCGAAGTACCAAAAATGTATTAAGGCGTACATTACAATGCTGTACCAAGCTTTATCCCCAAGAAGCATCGAGCGAGAAGAAAATATTCAACCATGTTATCATACTTCTCTTATTGTTTTTTATATTGATTGTGTCCCCAAGCACCTTTGCTTTTATAACACCAGAATTTGCCTATCTTATAGAGGTATTTATCCTCACCCTTATCCTTATCTATGCTTTCCGATCTTCGCGCCTCATTTATGGGTTTACCAAAAAACACGAATCCAACCTCACACAGTTAAGTAAGAAATATCAATCTGGATTCGTGAAAAAATTAAAGATCGCAAAATCAAAGCTTTTGAAAGAATAGGTTTGAGAACAACGTCTCCAAAAAGGAGTTGAGAGCGAATTATAGGAAAAAACATTAAATTTCGTAATAATTTGTATGTCTTTTCCTAATAAGCAAAGGACATAAAGTTACGGTTATTAGTGTCCTTTGCTATAATTGAGATTGTCAAAATCGTTTTGATAACAAGTGCCATCTAACTGACGGATATCTTCTAGAGCAAATCGTTCCTGTTGTAATGTCTCTTTAAGCTGTAAAAGATCTGGCACATAATCCCCAAGAAGTGTTGTATCTTCATGGGCATTGATGGCATAGGAATGAATATGCGGAGGGACAAAAACCGTTTGACCTGCTTCAAGATTACAATGTTTTTGATTATAATGAAAACTTACTTTCCCTGTAAGTACATGGTAGATAATGTACCGTTGCTCAGTGCTCAGACGAATCATAGCTTGCTTGGTTATGGTTAGGAGATCTTTTGCAAAATATCGATTGGCAACAAGATGAACCCTTTCCACACCGCTGATAATTTTTCTTCGTAAGGGCTTCGTGAGTGAGCATGTTATTTTTCCAAAGAGAAGAACTTCCAATGCTTTTGTCGTATGACAAGACCTTCCTCTTCCAAAGTCAGCAATACGCAAGGTCGGCTCAGCAAGGTACTGCTGCTTCATAAAGGGATCTTGTTCTTGTTGCACTAACAGGTCATCAGGATGAACCTGTAATGATAAAATATCATGAACCAGCAGAATTTTAGAAAGGGTTGGTAAGAGATTAGTACCAAATCCTTGTTGAATTTCATCAATGACAACAAATGCATTAGGAGTCACGGGCCAAAGTGTATGGAGACCTCTCGCTTTGTTAATATAGACTTGTCCCGGCTCAAGTTTTGAGGTAGTAAATATTCTTGGTACTAATGATTCCATGGTGTTTTTATCTTCAAGAACACCAGAAGCAATGATCTTTGCAAACATCTCTTTCGTTACCTGCTTCTGTAAACCAGTAATAGCTCTTACTTCTCCACGCACCGCTCGGATGTACCATGCCTCTGTTTTTCCGCGTAAGGTACCAAATGAAGAGAAACTTCTACCGAGAAATTGTTGCGGATTTGTTCCAAAAATGTCGTGTAATGTCCTTGTTCCATCAGCGACATTCATAACTCGATTTCCTATTGTCCCTTCTTGCCCTTTTTCTGGAAGGGTTGTTTGGGCCGAGGCAAGATAGACCTCGCCAATAGAAGTATATGCCGGTGCCTTAATATGGGTAAATTGCTCGCTCTGCGTAATTCCCCATATCTTTTTAACCAATCGGGGTTCAAGGATAAGTATCTCAGGAGGCATAGTTCTATTTTCTCGAATATCTTTTCTTATTTTTAGATTTTATGTTTTTTCAACGACTACTGCTTCTGAGGAAGTGATTTCTCCTGTGCAGCATGTTGAATCAAGCGAAAGCTTACTGATTTTGCAAATTCAACCTCAGGTTGGTCAAAGGGATTAACATCTCGCAACCAAGAACTATAGACAGCAACATACTGGAAAAACGCAAGAAGTTCTCCAACGGTGTAGGGAGTAACAGCATCAAGTGTTAGTACTGCATGCGGGATTTTCTTCTTAAGGGCATGTTGTCGTGTCCCTTCATACTCATAGAGAAGGGCAGCTCCAAGTTCTAAATGATGGAGGTCACCAAGCGTGCCTTTGCGAAAGGGAAGTTTTCGGAGATGTTGTGGTACTGTGAGAGTAAGATGCTGATGACGTGCAACTCGCACAAACAAACCAACAACATTCTTTGGTCCTCCAAAAAAACGTTGATTCGTATGATGATGCGTTTCCGGAGCTAGGCCTCCAAAAAAAGTTTGACCCTTTTCCTGTTTAGCGACACTTTCATGCATCAGCTGCACAATTAACGGGAGAAACCCGGTGAGTGCAGTCGTGTAGAAAGACATAAAGACCTCACCATATCCCTGTTCCTCAAGCATGAGAAGGTAAAGGCTTAACTGGAGGGCCTTATTCTCTGTAAGAGGCACTGAAGGATGACTTTTTTTGTACAGTGCAAGGGCACCTTCATTAATTTGCTCAATATCAAGATTGAAAAAAGCTAAAGGCACAAAACTACATGATGTTCTCCCTGCATAACGGCCACCAACATCAGGATGGATATAGACCGGTACTCCAGAATGCTTTGCAAGTTGCGCAACCGTACTCTTTTCTTGAGTGACTCCAACCCAATGATAGTCCTGGAATGCGAATAAGGCTTCTAACGGTACAAGGTTTTCGCCAGATTTACTGATCATCATCACTAAAGAATCTTTGTTTGAGAATCGCTTTTTTATCTTCGTAATAAATTCTGGTTCATTGGTATTGACAATAATGACTTGTTTACCATTATTATGCCATGCAGTTAATGCCTCATAGAGTGCGATGAAATTGTTAATAGAACCACCATTTCCAAGTAAGAGAAGTGTTTGGTAATCATGGTATGGCTGGACAAAAGCACGTATCCCATAAATGTCTGGCTCATGGGTAACAAATGCAGGAAGTGGTTTGGTTTGTATTTCGTTGAGCTTTTTTTGGAGGGAAGAGGGTACGCGTTTAAGAATTGAGGGAGTAAGATCAAGAGTAAGGGCCATACGAAGGATCCAAGCAGTGATCTATTTAAATTTTGTTGTTTGCATTGGTTGATAACTCATTCTCTATAGCCGTGCTTAACAATATTTATATAGGCGTATCGATTTATGAGGTGAGGGGATGAAGTTAGGGGAAAATGGAACAGCAGCATAAAGAAATAGAAGTGAGAATTACCTATGAGACATTATTTGAGCTGTCACGTCGAGAAAAAAATCGTCTTGAGCTTCAAAAGCTCGAGAGCAATTTTTCTGAGGATGTTGCTAACTACATTGCCCAAAAGAAATCTATTTCTTCTACAGTAGATCCTAATAACCCGTTTTCGCAAGAGGAAGCCAGAAAGACCGAGGGACAACTTGAAAATATTAAACAGATTTTAAAAGACCTTTATGATCGTCGAGAGAAAAAAATTGTCCAGCTTGCGATTGATGCTTCCCGAATTGATTATGTTCCCCAGGAAATGGCAGCGCTATTACCTCAAGAAAAAAGACTTTGTGATCAGTTAATTGCTCTGCTTAAAGCATCGCGCTACCAGATGCTACTCCCCCTCCTTCAAGGGGTTCAAATGCCAGAAGCAAGCATTTTTCCTTCATTTCCTTCGCTCCATCAAACATTTTTTCCTGAAAAAAAAGACGCTGAGAGACAAGAAGCCTTGCCGGTACCATCCTCAACAAAAATGGTACGCTTTTTACATGGCGTTCCTCAATTTGTCGGTCCTGAGTTAGAAATTTTTGGACCATTCTTGCAGGAAGACATTGCCAATCTTCCAACGAGGATAGCAGACCTTTTAGTGAAGAAAGGACGTGCAGAAGAGATACACGAAGAAGGAGAGAAGGGAAAATATGAGCCAGAAGAAAAGGAGCTAGAACCAGAGGAAAATAAGCCAAACCTTTAAATATAAGTGAATAACCCCTCATCTGTTCCTTTGTGGAGATATGCACCACAAAAAGAGTACTCTACAATGAAGATTCCAAAAACAATACAACGATTATGTCCTTATTGTAAGAAACATACTGAACACAAGGTATTTCAGAACAAAAAAAGAGCAGCAAGTTCCTTAACCTATGGTTCAAAATTTCGTGCACGAAAAAGAGGAAAAGCTCGTGGATTTGGAAATCTAGGAAGATATTCTAAACCCGCAGTCACGAAATTCAAGCGTACAGGAAAAAAAGTTACGAAAAAGACTGATCTTCGTTATCAATGCGCTGTTTGTAAAAAAATTCATGTCCAGCGTATGGGTCTACGAGCAAAAAGGGTAGAACTGATTTAATAAGTACATGAGAAGTATATCAGAAAGAAAAAACACGTGATCACTATGGCAACAGTAAAAGAACCCGTCTCAAAGTTCATCAAAGTTCGTTGTCCTAAATGCAAGAATGAACAGATCACCTTTGGAAAGGTAAGCACAAAGGTAGCATGTCTTGTCTGTGGCAAGGGATTAGTCGATTCAACTGGTGGAAAGTCAAAAATTAAAGCAAGAATTTTAGAGATTTTAGATTAATTTCTTAACAATGCTGTTACGTAAAACTGGTTTTCCTGAGGAATCTGAACTGATCATGTGTACGGTTACTTCTGTCCAGCACCATAGCGTGTTTGTCAACCTCGATGAATATGAACTTCAAGGTATGATCCATATTTCTGAGGTAAGTCCGGGAAGGATTCGAAACATCCGTGATTTTGTCAAAGAAGGCAAAGTAATCATCTGCAAAGTTCTCCGTATTAATCGAGAGCGAGGTCATATTGATCTCTCGTTGCGTCGAGTAACTGAGATTCAACGCAGAGCAAAGGTCAATGAGATCAAACAAGAACAGCTTGCAGAAAAGATCCTTGAACAGGTTGCTAAGAAACATCGTCAAGATCTTCCAGCTCTCTATAGGAAGATAACAACAGGACTGAAGGCAGAGTACCTTGGACTTTATCCTTATTTTGAGGCAGTTCTTCATACTCCATCCTTACTTACTAAACTTGATCTCGGTAAAGATATATCACATGATCTTTTGACCTTAATTCAACAGCGTATAAAGCTCCCGCAAGTTACCATCAAAGGTGTGTTCAAGATCGGCTCGTACGCAGCAAATGGAGTAAGTACCGTACAAGAGGTGCTTCTCAAAGCAGAAGCAGTTAATCCCAAACACATCACGCTTCGTTATCTTGGTGCCGGTGCTTATGAAATGATGATCATTGCAGCAGATTATAAAGCTGCAGAAACAATGCTCAAAAAAGCAGTTGATGCTTCATTAGGCTATCTCAAAAAAGAGGGTGGATTCGGCGAATTTGTTCGTGCTGATTAAGATGGTTAATGTTATTCGAAAGTGTTTTCAATGCGGAACGTATTCTTTGAGAGAACGTTGTGCATGTGGTGAGGAAACAAAGAATCCAAAACCCATGAAATACAGTCCTGACGATTCCTATGCAAGCTATCGAAGAAAAGCAAAAGAAGCAGAGAGAAAAGCCCAGGGATTAGTTTAAAGGACACTTTCTCTTAGTAATTGTAATCGACACTCCAAACCTCTTCGCTGTCTTTCTTGGTGTAAATACTCTTTGTGTGCTAATCGTTGAGGAAGACTAAGTCTATTATAATAAACTAATTCTCTGCCAGCTTCAGGATCAAGAGCATCAATTGCTTCTTTCCATGAAGTTAAAACTTTTGTCGCTTCAGGACATTCTATTCCGCACGGTGTAAAGGTTGCTGGTCGATAATCAAAAATATCTGGATAATTTCCTTCAGCTTTAATCTTGGCGTCAAGCTCTTGACCGAATTTATAACTCAAATGACACTGCCCTTTTCTTTTAGCCTCTTTTTGTTCATGAGTTTTTTCTTTCACAAATTCTTGAGTACAACATTCAGGATAATTCAGCAGCCATCCTAAAATTCGATTATATTCAGCCACGGTTGTCTTTGCAGAAAGAGTCAAACACCCCCTATTGAATTCTTCCAAAGTTTCTGGCTGTGTTACCTTAACGACTGGATACAAACTATACTCGCTGGTATCTAGCACGTAACTGAGACCTGTTTGGGCAAGAATATCCATAAAATATGTCCAATTCCCCTCAATAATAGCACCTCTCTTTAGTCCTTCAATGACGAGTAGGAGTTGTGCTCTCTCAATTTTTTTCAATGACTGCCATTCCATACGTTTGTATAGATTCATTGCCTTAGTATTGTATGTTGTTATTTAAATATTGCTATTCTGTCACTACTTCTAGATGCTCAAATTTGTGGATCTCAGAAAACAATTTTCCCAGAATTAAGGTTAACACGTTCTGAATAAACTCATACTTAAAATTGCTTAGTTTTCAGTAATCTTCTGCTTGATAATGCTGGTTAAGATGTTTTTTCTGTTGATAAGGTCCTCACGAAGATCCTCGTTGATTCCCGCAGATGTATCGAGTTGATTAAAGAGATCGTTCGCTATATCCAAACAATGATACAACTGTGAGACCTGTTGTTCTGTTCTCCAACTGAGGGTTTTTTGATCAAGCAAGACCATGAGCTCATACCATTTCTCAAAGGAGCTCAGGATGCTGTTAAAGATAAGCTCGGTGTTTACCGCATCAAGCTTTTTGACAAATTGATGTTGTTTTCTTTTTCCCAATAATCTTGCGGTTTCGCTTAATGTGCTCTCAAGCAAAGCAAGATTAACGGTAATGTCATTGGTATCTCTGCTCCTCATCACTCCATCCTCAATCTTACTCATCATTCGGTCAAGACTTTGACGAAACAGGAGTAATGAAGAACGCAGCCGGGTAATTTTTTCACTAAAGGAAAACTCATAGAGCTCGCTTAAAATAACATCCTGTTTGAGAGAAACGAGTTTTGAGGTAACAACTGCAAGGAGCAAGAGCCCAAAGATCACTTCAGCAATGGCAATGATTTTAAAAGAGGCAACCGGAACAATATCTCCAAAACCCGTGGTGGTGGCAGTAACAAAACTGAAATAAACAGCGTCAAAAACGCTTGTTACTTTTGTGGCGCCGTGGACCGAAAAAAGATACCCTTGTTCACCGCTAAAAACATGATACATCACACCAAAAGAGACAACGATAATGATCCATGCAAGCAGAATACGTAAAAAAGTAAGCTGTTCAAACCACAGAGTGATGCGGTAGTTTTTTACTTGTTCAAAAAAATCAACAATGTTCTGCTTTTGTTCCACGCTCAACACCACTTTTTGTGGAAAAAGTCACGTCATGCAGCTATATAAGCTTTTGTATTGCAAAACGCTTACCTCACCAAATAGAAACGCATATATACTTTGCTTTTCTTGAACACGTCATGATCTGGTTAGGCCCAGCAGGAAATTGTGGAAAGAGCATTATGGAATCACTACCTCGTTTAAAGAAATTAGGTCTGACAACGCAAGAAGTGCAGTTTGTCCGTGGTGTTCATATGAGCAAGAAAACAGCAAGTGAAGCAGGTGCTCTTGCAAAAGAATTAGGAATCAGATTAAGTATTCATGCTCCCTATTACATCAATCTTGCTTCCTCAGACCCTGAAAAAGTAAAGGCATCGCAGCAGCGCATCCTTGACTCCTGTGAACGAGGCCATGACTTAGGGGCTGATCACATTGTTTTTCATGCAGGATATTATCAAGGACAAGATAAAAAAGAGGTCTATGCATTGGTAAAGCATGCCATACGCTCTGTCCAAGAGATAGTTACTCAAAAAGGATGGAAAACAATACTAGCACCAGAGACCAGTGGAAAACACAGTCAATTTGGTGATATGGAAGAGCTACTCAAGCTCCATCACGAGCTGAAGTGTGGTTTGTGCGTAGACTTTGCCCATCTGTATGCAAGGAGCATGGGAAAAATCAATTTTACGCAACTTTTTAATAGTCTGCATGAATTTTCTCATCTTCATGCACATTGTTCCGGTATTGCGTATACGGAAAAAGGAGAGAGTCATCATCTGGAGTTAGAGGAATCCTTTTTCAAGCCTATTGCTCAGGAGATTATCCAACGTAACGTGGATATTACGATTATCAGCGAGTCGCCAATTACATGGAAAGATTCATTAACCATGGCACGCATCATCGCTGATGCAAAAGAAGCAAGAACGAAAAGCAAAAAAAGATAAAGATTTATAAATAATGCAGAAACCTTTAAAAATAATCTTAGACACAAACTTTTTGATGATTCCAGGCCAATTTAACCTGGATATCTTCAGTGAGATACAGAGGATATGTCATTTTCCTTATAAGCTCTGTATCATGGAAAAAACCTTTGAAGAGCTTCAAAAAATCCTTGAAACTCAAAAAGGAGGAGATAAACGGGCTGCAAAGCTTGCTTTGTGCCTTATCCAAGCAAAAGAACTCATGGTCATTCCCATGACCCAGAGCACGGTTGATGATGCCATTGTCTCGCTTGTTAAAGAGCATAAAGACCAGTACATCATTGCAACAAATGATCGTGAATTGAAGCGACGTTTACAAGAAGCACATGCCAAGCGCATGGTGATGAGACAACAAAAATATTTAATAATGGAGTAAGAAGCATGTTTTACAAAATCGAAGTCAAGGACCATATCAGAGTGCCACCACGTTTATTCGGGTTAGTGGTAAGCGAGGCAGTAACCACACAGATTAAAGTGAAATATGAAGGATATGTTTCTAAGGACCTCGGTATTGTTATCGACGTCTGTGCAATCAAAGAAATAAAGGAAGGAATTATCATTCCCGGAGATGGTGCTTCTTATTACGAAACGACCTTTGAACTTCTCGCCTATAAACCAGAGATCCAGGAAGTAGTTCTAGGAAGGATTAAAGACATTGTTGATTTTGGTGCTTTTATCCAAATTGGACCAATGGAAGGAATGATCCACATCAGTCAAACCATGGATGATTTTGTCAGTTTCAGTAAAGATAAAGTCCTCTTAGGAAAGGATTCAAAAAGAAGTTTAAAACCCAATGATTTATGCAGAGCACGTATTATTGCGATAAGTTACAAAGATATTACTAACCTTAAATTAGGATTAACCATGCGCCAACCAGGGTTAGGAAAATTAGACTGGACCAAAGAAGATCTTTCACAAAAAAAGTCTGATTCTCGAGAAATAAAGGAAGAAAAAAGTAGAAAAGAATAAAGCCTTAGGAAAATAAGCTACGTGTCGTGAAACCATGGCAAAAAAGAAAGTATGCAAAAATTGTCGACATTTTGTTGATGGAGATGAATGTCCTTACTGTAAAACCAGCCAATTTACCACGAATTGGCATGGGAGAATTACCTATATCGATGCTCAAAAATCAATGATTGCAAAAAAAATTGGAGTAACAACGACTGGAGAATATGCCATTAAGGCGAACTAATACCATGGACCTCAAACTCGTAACTAAAAAAGATGTGCCTTTGCTTGCACGAACCGAAGTACAGTATGATTTAACGTACACAGGAACAACACCATCACGTGTAGATATTAAAAAGGAAGTTTGTACCCATCAGCAATGGAACTCTGAGCAAGTTGTTGTCAAGCATATTGAACCAGTATTTGGATTTGGAAAAGCAAAGGTAACTGTTTTCTGTTACCAAACAGCAAAAGACTTAGCACAGATAGAAGAGCCCTATGCGCTCCGAAGACAACAAAAAGACAAACAAGAACAGAAAGCTGAGAAAAAGCCTCAAGAAAAATCCGAAGAAAAGAAAAAGAAATAATTACTAACGAAAACTGAACGATTTATCCACTGAAAAATACTCGAAGACTAACCATGGCAAAAAAACAACGAAAACCAAAACGATGTATGAAGGCTTACAAAGCCTATACGATTTCTGGAAATAAAATCGAACGAAAACGAAAATTTTGCCCAAAATGTGGTGCTGGCGTATTCCTTGCTGCACACAAAAACCGATTAACCTGCGGTAAATGTGCGTATGTCGAATTCCAGCAGAAGTAAAATAATCTTGGTAATGGTTACTGGGTACTGAAAACATCTCCATCTATAATAGAAGAAAAATTTATTAAAAACTATTGTCCTCTATTACAAGTTGCCCATTACTTATTTTTGCTTTCCTCTTTCAGAACTAAATAAAGTTCGTATTTTTGTCCATTATTGAGAGAAAATCTCCCGTGCTTATCAGGTTCGATATGAAATTTAGGAAATGTCCGATACAAATGACCATTAATGCTCAAAAGAGGTATTTCCTCTTGCCACTGATTCATCATTCCATCAACCGTAAATTGGTCACATCCATAAACGGTGCCGTATTGCCTATACATTTCACTCTCTATTTCAGGAATTTTTATTGAACCATCCATCAAACCAACAATGCTTCGTGGGACATTTTTATCGGATCTAGGAACCCATTCATTAAGATATTCTCTCGTATGATAAAGAAACGCTCTTACCGATGAGAAATAATCATCTAACGTGAAACACCTCTCTTTTGCCCCGTTTTCCCAATCGAATGGATCTTTAAATGTATTATCCTTATCAAACAAAAGATGTCCATGAAAAAAATCATAATTGCTCAATTGACGGGCGTAGCCCTTCTCCATAATTGCATTAATGTGTTTTGCTATGGTATCCCCTAACTCCCTTGGCAAGGCTACCGCAGGACAGGTAATGTAAATATCACGACCATTTTGTACTCGTAAGTTTTTAATACCTGTGTTTTTAATACCTGTGCCTTCTGAAGAACCATCAGAAGCCAAAATTTCTAACGGAGAAGCAGTAGCGAGAACTGGCAAACTACCTACTACCAATCGCAAGAGGTCCCTTCTGAGCATTTTATAGGTACAATAGAATGATTAGTATATAAATGTTCCTTCATTTACTACTGTTAAGTGACCGGTTCTTAGAACATTTCGACTTCAATGGTTTAATCAACTAGACCCATCATCCTCAGGGAGTGCAGGTAATTGATCGTCATCCTCTGCTGGAGGTGCTGGGGGTGTCTCATCATCGAGTTGCCCTGTATTATTGCTGCTTTGGTCGTCAGAGGTATTTGTATTAACACAACCAGCTACCAAGAGCATTGCAACAAAAACTACCATGAACAATGAAATCATCAGTATTTTTCCCATGCTCTTTTTTTTCATGTTATCACCACTTTTATCCTGCATCTGCTATAAACCTCCTCCCTCGTGTTCCAGAAGGTTCAATGGTACTGCCACTCCCAGATGAGGCAGAGGGGGTCTCACTCTCTGATTCCCCTGGAGCAGCCGGAGGTGCCTCTTCCTCCTCTTCGCTGATCAATCTGCAATCGTCAGCCACTTTAACCCAATAACCACTCCCAAAGTTCAAATTGTCTCGCTTCACATATCCTTGTGCTTTCCCATTTTCAATAAAACCACTGTACATATATGGCCCTCCGGTAATCGTGCAACTTGTTGCCTTTGACGTGTCTATGCCCCTCTCTGTTTGAACGCTTATCAGATTCCATCCTTTCTTCAATTCTATTGTTTGCGAGGCTAAGAACTTACCCGTGTATTTTATAGTACACCCTCCAACACCTTTTGCTGGTCTCATCGCCCATAATCCTTTTCCAATTAAGTTCTTGTCTTTTAAATCAGTAACTTTCTGATACTTTCTTTGAGTTTTGTCGTAATAATATATCTTTGAAAGGCATGCATGATCTTCGCTTGAGATCTCGCCATAGGGTACGCCAATCAAACTCCACTTCCAATCCAACCCAAACCTCATCTCCCTCTCACTGCTCGTCTGTTCTACAGTTGTTTGTCCAGTGTTTGTTTGGTCGGTATTCGTCTGCTTAAAACATCTTCCGCTTGAGTCAACGGTTAGACCTGGATCACACGTTTTGCCATTTGGAGCTGGTGCACCACAGGCAAAAAGTAATTCACCGCCGCATTTTAGACAAAGGGCAACTCTTCCGGCTCCACCACTGTAAACATAGCCAGGATCACAGGCAAGGCATAACCCATTCTTCTTGACATAGGGTTCTAGACAACCACTTGAGCAGATGCTTCCTGATGGACAAGCAGTACAGGGTGCTTGGTTCAAGCTGCCACACTGCTCGTTTGACATAGGGACTATCTCATCCTGTTGTTTAGATTCTTGAGTGGATGCTTTGACAGTTACCACAGCATAACTATCAGTTTCTTTATTGCTACAAGAGATAGTACTGAAGCAAAAACCACCCGTGCAGACGATGTCGTCCAGTTTAATGGTAGCACTGACCTTATAGTCGACATCTCTCTCTGACGACTTGTACACACAAATCGCATCAGTATATGATAACTCAGTTGGCGTGTATGTTGAAATCGTTGCACGCACGACATCTTCCTCAGCACCAGGTTTTGTTCCATAAATATTACAATTTACTTCAACCCTCGTGGCTTCTGAGAATCCACTCGCAGACCCCTGTCCAGAGACAGTAACCTTGGCTGTATTGACTGTTGGATCCGTACCATCTACAACCTCGACAACCGTGGGTGTCACCGAAACATCACAGCCAACTGCAGAAACACGAACTGCAAAAAAAGAAATTATAAGAATGATAAGCACGAAGAGTACCTTGGTACGAGATTGCATATAATCACCTCTTTTAAACGTACTATATGCTACATTAAGAAAACGTTACTATATAAACCTATTTAAATTCTTTCTTACCGGGCGTTTCTTGTTCCTTATTCTCTTCTGCTTTTTGAAAGACGAGGAGATCTTCAGTGGTGAGCTTTTGTCTTTTCTTAATTTTCTCTTGAACAATCTTTTCTTTATCTTCAATACGCTGTTTTGTTTTTTCTTCCTTCTCTTCTCTTGCATGAAGTTTCTGCTCAGAAACTTTCTCCTGAAGTGCCCTGACCTCATCAAGTTTAGTCTTCAATTGATGATTAACATCGCTAAATTGCTGCTTAAAACTGACAAATTGTTTATACGCTTCCTCTTCTTGGCTGCGCAGCTCTTTTATTTTTTCAGCACTCTGAAGATAAGCCTCATGATGCTTCTGGCTCTCCAAAGCCTTTTCCTGGATCTTTTGATGAACCCTGTCAGCCTCTTTCCGAAATTCCCTAAGCTCACCAGCAATTGCATGGATGCGAGTACTGACCTCATTGATATCTTTAACCTCAGCGAATCTTCTTTTTAAGTCTTTGATCTTCTTCATGATTTCTTTTTCGCGATCAAAAGACATTGGTTCAGTTTCAATCTTTGTCTCTAAGGCAGCAATTCTGCTGGTTACTGTAGAAGGATCTTCTTTAAAGGGATATTTTTTCATGAGTTCTTGCTTACTCTTCTTCTGTTCTTGGAGTAAAGGAATCTTTGCTTTAATCTCCTCATGAATTTTTTTTCGTTCTTCTTTGAGCTGACGTACTTCGGTAGTTAAGACGTTCCGCTGGTGCTTTTGTTCTCTTAATTCCTGAAGGTGCTGAGAAACCGTTTCTTGAAGGCTTGCTTTCTTTGCAAACCACACTTCCTTTTGTTCATTGAGATGATCGAGCGTCTCCTTCAATTGCGTTATTTCCTTTCGCTGTTGGGCTATATCATCATATAACTTTTTCGGTTCTATTCCAGTGAGCATGCTGTCACTCCAATTCACTTATATCAGTACAACCTAAAGAATCATAAAAAAATAAAAAGAATGCATTTAACCAAATAATGCACCTAGTCCTGCTGCTGCTTGTTCCTCAGATTTCTTCTCTTCTTCTTCTTTCTTCTTTGCTTCTTTTTTCTCGTCATTGCCTGCTGGCGCTGCCGCTGCAGGAGCTGCTGCTTGGACCACTGCTGCTTTTTGGATCGCTTCATCAATATTGACACCATCAAGAGCAGCAACAAGCGCTTTTATCCGTGCAGGATCTGGTTTTACGCCTGCAGCTTCCAACACTTGAGTCACATTCGCGTCGTTTACTTTCTGTCCAGCTTTGTGAATCAACATTGCAGCGTAGATATATTCCATGGTTATAACCTCCTCATTATCTATTATCTTATTCCGCTTTTCTTTTTCTACGATAGCTTATTGTTTATTGAGCACCTACCAGAGATTGTAATGCATGTGCTTGAGCCTGTGCCTTGGCAAGGACATTGCCAACCGTTGCATCAGTAAGTATATCCTGGGCAATAGCAAGGGCCTTACCTTCACGATATGCCTTTCCCACCAAAGGAACAATAGTTTCCGGAGAGGTATATGCAAGCTCTAAGGCAAGATTCATTCCCCACTGTCCAGCCTGTGCTAGTTGCGTCAGATAGGTTTCTTCATCAATAGATAAAACCGCCTTGGTATACAACTGTCCATCTTCATAAGCAGCAGTCAAATCTAACCCTATTTCCATAGGCTCTATTCCTAAACGAGCAAGTAACGCGGCTAGTTGTGGTGTGATCACATCACCTTCTTTTGCAACAACCGTATCTTTCTTAACAACAACCTTACCATTTTCAACTCCTGCGGGGATTCCTGCTTGACCAAGTTCTCCAATGATCGGGCCTGGTGAAAATGGCGTTGGTCCCGCAGTTACCGTAATATTCCTTGGAGCTTTTTGACCGGCCTTTGCAGGTGCAGCTGATTTACTCTTTTGAAGAATATGAGCAAGTTTAAAGGGGCTTTCTTGGGTAAACATCAATGCAGGCATTCCTTGCAGATGCTGCTCTAAAATCTCAAGTCCTTTTCTCTTTGTTTTGGCCTGCTGCAGCGCAAGCTTCATCAACCTCCGTTTACTCATACGGATAACAACCTTACCCCGTAACCGTGCCCGCATTTTTTGTAATGGTGGAGCAGGCATGTTCTCCATGTTTAAGATACCAACAACCGGAGAAGATTCAAAGAGTTCAGTGAGATCCTTAACCTCTTGTTGTTTGTATGCTGCGACGTGTGCCATCTTAGACTACCCTCACTACTGGTGACATCGTAAGCTTAAGCAAAACAGCCTTAACATTCTGTTGCTCCTGGGGCAAATGATGAATAATTTGATCGTACAGCGAAAGGATATTTTCAACGACTTCCTCTTCTATTTGATCTTCGATGCCTACAGGAACCTGTACCATCAGGCTGGTTTTAGCGGTAATACGCACGGTCCTTTGAAGCTGATCATACAAGAGTTTAAGATTCGCTTTTGGAGGGACAACACATCCTGCCTTAGGGTTTGGCATTTTACCCCGAGGACCAAGGACCTTTCCAAATGCGGTTGCAACCTTTGGCATAATGTTTGATTGGGCAATAAAATAATCACATGACCTGGCTAATTTCTTCAGTGCCTTTTTGTCTTGAGCAAGGGCATCAAACTGATCGCTCATAATCACTTGATCACAAACAGCAGCCTCTTCCTTGAGTTCAGGTCCAATCAAAGCACAAATTTTTTTTGGCTTACCTGTTGGATAGTTGAGCTTTGCATAGAAATCTACCTGCTCATCAGTCTTTTTGAGATCAAGGCCACGCAAGGTAAGAATAAGATCAAATCTTTGTTTAAAATTACGCTTGATTTTACCTTCTTTAAGCTTAGTAATGGCTTCTTTAAGCTTTTTTTTATCCATCAGGATTTCCTCCACCCTCCTACTGTCAAAATAAACAGTAGTCTACGGGATTACTGTAAATGACTACGCTATTTGCTGGGACACGGAATATTGGTATCATTTATAAATGTACTGGTTTTGTGAAGCTCTTTCAGAGCTGAGCTTTTCGACAGCTTTAAATATAACGTCCCAATTCTCCAAACCATTCAAGAGGTTTAACTATGGTACAACGTGTTGGTGGATTTCGAAGAAAAACGCGATATAAACTAAGTAAGGGTTTACGTCAACGAGGAAAGCTTAGCTTAACACGATATCTCCAAGTATTTCAAGAGGGCGATGCAGTTATTTTAAAAGCAGAACCAAGTATCCAGCGAGGGATGTATTTTCCACGGTATCATGGATTAGCTGGCATTGTTGAAGGAAAAACAGGACACTGTTATCATGTCGTTATTAATGATCAGGGAAAGAAAAAAACACTGATAGTCCATCCCGTTCATCTCCAAAAGGCACAAACACCGAAGGTATGATCACATGGTTCAACCAACAATTCTTACTGAAGTTGCGCTAACAATGGGTGAGGTAAAGCAGCAGGTACAAGCCATTAAGAAACGTGACAAAGACCTCAATCTTCGTACCCAAAAAACAGAGGATTATCTTAAGCTGTTTGCTCATCTCGATCAAAAAAAAGAAGAAGAGTTAAAAAAAAAATTAGTTGAATTGAATATTCCTCGCTTGCGAGACAGCCATATTGTCAAAATTGTTGATATTCTTCCAGAAACAGTTGATGATCTCAAAGTTATTCTTTCGGCCTATCCTCTGACGATTAACAACGATAATATGAAAAAAATCGTCAGTGTCGTCAAGGAAGTTGTACCGGGGAAAGGATAAGATTTCTCTATTCACGCAAAAAGTAACCGTGCTTATTCACTCAAGTTTAACACATAAGATTTAAATACAACCCCTCGTTCTGTTTTTACGATGATTCCTGCAAGACCTAAAGAGGAAGTTGCAATAGTGCTGGATTTTTTACCGAATGGATATCCCTTTGATCCCACACCCAGCCATCGGAAGAATGCTATAGTCCAAGCCTTAGGGAAAAATCATTTTACACTTCTTGAACTTGTTCCAAAAAAAGGTATTTTTCTCCAACCGTATGAGGAGATTTACATCGGTGAAGGAAAACGAGACAAAATTCATCATATCCTTGGAAGATTACCACTTGAACGATTAACGCAAACAGCCAGATCAGAGCTGAAGTTTGTCGTAGAGGATATGATAAAGAAGAGTGAAGAACGATTTATGACATTTTTCAACAATGCACAGCCTCTCACCACACGGATGCACCAGCTTGAATTAATACCTGGCTTGGGCAAGAAACATATGTGGGAGATTATTGAGGAACGGAAGGCATCACCCTTTACAAGCTTTGCCGACCTGAAGAAGAGAGTAAAGCTTATGCCCAACCCTGAGGCAGCAATTATCAAACGTATCATCTCAGAAATAGAGGGTAAAGAAAAGCATCACCTCTTTGTTGATAGGTAGAACTACATTTTTGTGTAGCACTGTTTTTTATAGTACACATTTCATTGTTTTTACGGAGGGGATCTTATCAATGCCCAGTGATGGTCAGCATTTCTTTCTTTCATTAGACCAGTTTCAAAGAGGGGCAGTTGTGTGCACTGGTGGAGGACTGCTTCCGACAGCATACCATCATGGTTTTTTTCAAGCACTCCGCGAACATGGTTTTAGTATTCCCTCGTTACGTGATACTGATCAGAACATGCAGACTAGAGAAGATAAACAACCCCAGAGAGGTATTGATTGTTTTGTTGGCTCAAGTGGTGGGGCTGTTGCTGTTGTTAACGAGATTGCTGGATTTACTGCTTCTGAAATCGTTGCCATGGGAACAACGCGTTCCCGTTTGAGTTATTATTTCCCCCAGCGACATGAGCAAGGGTCACTATGCAGCATTAATTACTGGGATATTTTCAGGCCAAATGTTCCAAGGATAAGGGACATCACTAGAGCAGTAGGATCGCTTTTTAATGGTCATTCTTTTCATGAGCGATATGCAGGTCTTGGGGGACTCGAGGCACGTCTCAGAGAGCTTCCCTTAGGTGGTTTTTTTACCACCGATGGCATCGAAGCATACTATCGAAACGTACTACCAACGAACAACTTCTTTGATTTGCCTGCTCAGGTCTATCTCATTGCAACTGACTGCGACGCCCCTCGTAGAGTAGCTTTTGGGAAAAAAAGTTCGCCAGAGGTAGTTATAGACGAACAAGGAAGGGTTACGCTTCCCAGCAATCAACCGTGCAGGGATCTCTATCTCAATAACGCGACGATTTCTGAGGCACTGAGTGCCTCATGTGCTATTCCTCTGCTCTTCAAACCTCGAATGATTGATGGCCATTCCTATACTGATGGTGAGGTAAAAAACACGCTTTCGCTCCAAGTTCCCATTGAAAATGGCGCAGATCTCATCATTGTTTCTCATACCTTTACTCCAGAGGCATTAGGAAGAGATTCAGGAACAGCGCCACGAACTTCCTCATTAGTTGATCTTCTGTTTCACACATTCAACACGATTTTGTATCAAAAAATACAAACCGCACGAGCTGCACGACAGCAACAACAGACCGTGTATGCATGGTTAGGCTCTGATACCTTCCGAGAACGATATGGATTAACAGCACAACACCAAGAAGACATGCTTGCTGAATATGAACGACTCTCAGGGATCATGCAGCGTTACACCATTATCTATTGTCCTGCACCACCATTTATCCAAGGTGGAGATCATCTAAGCTTATCACCTGAGTTGTTTCGACGCGTGATGTACATTGGCTACCGTACAGCAACAGAAGTGTTGAGGCATTACGGATGCTCCCTACCGTTATCAACAAAAACATCCGACGAACAAGGCTCACCAGAACGTCCGTTCCATACAAAAAAATTTGCTCCATTACGACAACAGTACGATGGACCTATCCATGCATGGATCGGTCAGTTCTTTAATGGTTCTCGCGAGTACGTACATTTCCCATGCAGAACTACTTCTTTAGCCACTGCATCTCCTCCTCGTCAAGGTCAAGCTCGTGTTGGAGGAGTTTCGCCATAGTTTTGTTTTTTTGGATTGCTATTTGAAGATAGGGTAAGGTATCTTGCAATGCACGTCTTGTGGATGTATGGGTCTTTCGTGCAATCTTTCCTGCAATAACCTTCCGCTTCTGGTATTTTTGGTTTGCCATCCAGATTTTTAACAATCGCTTTGTTTCATGATAAGGAACAAACTCTTTAAGTTTTTCATCTTTGGCAACCGCAACCCCTGCAGTAAGGAGCGCGCTGACATATACCAGAAAACGCCAGTGTTGCCATCTCCGGATACGTCGATTAAAGATGTCTGCTTTACTCAGTGCATCATACGCTCTTGCCCGTGCTTCTACCGTGGTGTATTCATACGGAAGATTCTCATCAATCCAAAGTAGACAGGTATCAAGATCCTCGTTGATGTTTTCGAATGCATCCTTCGCAATGAGAGGATCATTGGTCTTGAAAACTTTAACCAGCGCCATAGGAAGGCTTTCTTCCCGATTGCGATCATCAAGCTCCTCAAGTGTTTTTTTATTCAATGTACGAGTAAGACGTGTTAGCGCGTAAAGGTCAGTGATAGCAGCACGAACATCACCTGCAGAACGGCGTGCAAGGGTCTTTAACGTATCAGGCTCTGCATGGATCCCTTCATGATGACATATCTGTGAAAGCAAAAGTACCATGCTTTGCAAGGGGACAGGCTCAAAAGCAAGCATCAAGGAAAGCGTACGAAGTTTGCCAAACTTATGATCCCAGGGATCATTTCCGGTGATAACAACAGGAAAAAACGACTCACTGATCATCTTTATCAATGAAGGAATACCACCACGATCATACGTACCACTAATACCATCAACCTCATCAATAAGGATAATCTTTCCTTGGGAAAACAAACTTCGCTGCTTGGTTGCTGCACTAAGGAACGTCTCAATGTGTTCTTTATTACGGATATCTGAAGCATTGACTTCAATAACCTCAAACCCTACATCACGAGCAAGTGCATACACCGAGCAGGTCTTTCCTGTTCCTGACGGCCCATAGAGAAATGCTGCTTTTTTTTTGTGTGTTCGATAGGCTTCAACAAAGCCTTTGAGTTTAGCAAGAGATTCCTGTCCAATGACCTCTTTCAAAGACTTTGGTGCATAGGTTATTGTCCAAGGTTTTTCAGTCCCACGTTCCATAGAATTATAGAATATTGCGATGTATTTAAGGTTTGGGTTTTAGGTTGTGCTAACGGATTCAAGAGCACGAATGGCCATACATTTATTAACAAGTAATGGTTTATACAGAGCATGGGATTAGAACAGTTTTTAACAGCGCTCAAGGCTGTAGAAAAGAGCTATGAACAGTGTCTTAAGGGAAAAGCAACCCATGACAAGTTCTACACGTTTTCGGGAGCGAATAGAAGCTATCATGAGCAGAAACTTTACCTAGCCCTGCAAAGTTTCAAGCAAGAGGCATGGAAACTTGCCATTCCTCCGCCTCATGAAGATAACGAGCGAGAGCTGTTGCAGTTGTTACAGATAGTCACTGAAATCCAACCTTCTACCCTACCCGTATCTCTTGAAAAGATTAAGAAGATGGTACCACTTCTTGAGTTTCCCTCTTCTCAAAGTACATCAAAACAAGCTCCTAAACAAGTGATGATTTTCACCCTTCCTCAACTTCCTACAAGTATTCAGGAAGAGATGATTGCGGATTTTCAAGAACTCAGAAAATGCTTTACAGCTACGTGTTATCGAAGTGCAGTTATTCTCTGTGGCAGAGTTCTTGAAACCTGCTTATACCGAAAATACTATGAAGCAACAGGAAAGGATTTACTTGCAACAGCACCTGACATTGGCTTGGGAAAATTAATCGCAAAGTTGAGTGAAGCACAGGTTTTGCTTGACCCAGGCATTCATGATCAGATCCATCTCATCAACAAAGTACGGATTTATTCTGTCCACAAAAAAGCTACTGTGTTCTATCCGTCAAAAGAGCAGTGCCATGCCATGATTCTGTATACCATGGATACGATCAGAAGGTTATTTGAACATAGTAAACCCTAAAAATAAGAGACTGCTCATAGATTTCTGTATATAGGATCCGGGTAGGTAAATCCTCTCGTTTTAAAGCTCTAAAGGCTAACGATACCCTTGAATAAGGAAATCATCACCAAAACGTTTGGTCGTAATGTTCTTGAGAAGTAACGCATCAGTCATTGCTATCGGATCTTTTCCACCCAACACGGATAATGAATGCTCTCCTCCAAGAAGTTTTGGTGCGATAAAAACGAGAATTTTATCAAACAATTGCTGGGTAACAAAGGTCGTAAAGATCTCACGTCCTCCCTCTACGAGGATGCTTGTTATCTCGCGTTTTCCGAGTAGTTGGAGGAGCTGATGCATATCAAGGTGATCATTACCATGGTCGTTGATAGTATTGACAACAATGACTCCAACTCCGTGTTCTTTGAGTGCTGCAACCTTTGCTCCTGGAGCTTTTGAACTGGTGACAATAATGGTCTTTGCATCTGCATTAAGAACATGAATATCTAACGGAATTCTTGCATGAGCATCAAGCACGACACGACAAGGATTTTTTCCTCCCCGAACACGGCTCGTGAGTTGTGGATTATCCTTAAGAACCGTATTGACTCCTACCAGTACAGCATCTACTGAAGACCTCAAGCGATGGACATAACGCCGTGAAGCCTCATTGCTTATCCATCGTGAATCTCCAGTAACGATCGCGATCTTTCCATCTAATGTCATCGCTACTTTCAGAATAACAAAAGGTAACTTGGTCGTAATCCAACGACGATAGGATTCATTCAGGTTTTCTGCTTCGGTAGCAAGGATACCTGAACGAACAGAAATTCCAGCCTGTTTGAGTAATGCAATACCCTTGCCATGAACTAAAGGATTAGGATCTTCCATGGCAACAACCACTTCTTTTATTCCTGCTGCACAAATTGCAGGGACGCAAGGAGGTGTTCTTCCCTGCATACAACAGGGCTCTAAGGTAACATACATCGTTGCATCCTTTGGAGAATATCCTTGTTTAGTTGCATCCGTGAGTGCATTTATTTCCGCGTGAGGTAATCCTGCCTGTTGATGGTATCCTTTACCAATAATAGTACCTTCCTTAACAAGGATACAACCAACCTTTGGATTAGGGCTTGTATATCCTTTTGCAGCAAGCTGCAGAGCTTTTCGCATAAAAAAAACATCAGCAGCATCTTCCTGATGGTAAGAAGCTTTTTCAGTAGGTTTTTTCGTTATCATCTATTTGACCACGTTCCTGTACTAAGAAATCATATGACCCAGCTTTGTTTTCTTGGTTGTTAAGTAATGTTCGTTATGCAACGTTGCAGGAATGATTAAGGGAATACGCTCGACAATGGTAATGCCGTAACTTTCAAGACCCTTTACCTTTTTCGGGTTATTGGTCAAAAGCCTGATGTGTTTAACGCCAAGGTCATACAAGATCTGGGCACTGATTCCATAATCACGGGCATCTGCCTGAAAACCTAAATGCTCATTAGCCTCAACCGTATCAAGACCCTTGTCTTGGAGATGGTATGCTGAGAGTTTGTTCAGCAAACCAATACCACGACCCTCTTGACGCATATAGAGAATAATCCCTTGTCCTGCTTCATTGACAAGGTCCATTGCCTTAGCAAGTTGGGCTCCACAATCACAGCGTTGGGAATGAAAGACATCTCCAGTTAAACATTCCGAATGAATGCGAACAAGAACTGGCTGAGAAAGATGAGGGTCTCCTTGGACCAGAGCAAGATGGGTTGCCTGTGTGAGACGGTCAGTGTAAGGAACAAGCATGAATGAACCGTGGGCTGTAGGGAACTTTACCGGTGTATGTCGTGTTACCAATACCTCAGTTTTTTTTCGATAGTGGATAAGGTCAGCAATCATTACCGTAGTAAGATGGTGGAGTTGCGCAAACCTTTCTAAAAATGCACCTCGAGCAACCGTGCCATCATCATTCATGATCTCTCCAATAACTGCAGCAGGATACAGTCCTCCTAATCGCATCAAATCTAGGGATGCCTCAGTATGACCTGGTCGTTTGAGGACACCTCCATCAAGAGCACGTAAGGGAAAAACATGCCCTGGTCTAATAAGATCAGACGCCTTGGTGAATGGATGGATTAATGTCTTTACCGTTCGCAAGCGGTCAACAGCAGAAATTCCCGTAGTAGTTCCCTGAGCAGCGTCTACGGAAAGCGTAAAAGCAGTTTGATGTTTTGCGGTGTTTTTATCAACCATTTGAGGAAGCTCCAACTCTTGTAAACGTTCCTCAGGAAGTGGGACACAGATAATACCTGAGGTATACCTAATCATAAAAGCCATCTGCTCTTCATTTATTTTTTCTGCAGCAACGACTAAATCTCCCTCATGCTCTCGCTCAGCACTATCCTGAACAATGATAAATTTGCCTTGCTGAAGGTCTTCAAGAGCTTTCGTGATGTTGTTCGATTGCATAGATTCTTCCATGGTGGCGTGCAGCTTACTTACTAATACGAGACTTTAATCATTTCAAGACACGAGCGAACAGCTCGTTGTGCATATGGCTTACTACGTTTTTTTGCCTGTTCAACGGTCATCCGTGGACCAGAAAAACCAAGGGTTACCGGCTTACGGTAATGAAGGGAAAGCATGGTCAGTTGTGCTGCGGTAACCTGAGCAATAAGCTCATCATGACCTGTCTCGCCTTGAATAACAGCCCCAAGCGTGACAATGCCATCAACTTCACCTTGATCGAGGAGTTTCTGAACTACAAAGGGGATTTCAAAAACACCAGGAACCTCATACAGCACCATACGACAGCCTGCATGTGTAGCCTCTTTCTTAGCCTCTTCTACCATTGCCAAGGTCAAGGGAAGGTTAAAGTGAGCAGCAACAATGCCAAGCGTTAGCGGTTGTTGGACTTGCTTGCTTTTTTGTATTTCTTGCTCGAAGGAACCGGCATCAGCAAATCCTTGACGCTTTCCTGTTCCAGCAAAGGGACTTAAAGATTCCTTTCCTTGAAGGAGGAAAAGGAGATGCTCAGCATGCTTTGCAGCCCGATTTCTTGCAAGCTTTGCCATTTCTGTTGCATATGTTGATGACGCCAGATTTACTTCATCCAGATGAATAAATACTTCAAGGATGTGTTTTTTTGTTTGGAGTTGCACCTGTGAAAATCCAATAGAGGCTTCATGGGCACATTGCTTGTCTATGGGCTTTGCTCCTGGCATACCAATTGCCATGGCAATAGCACAGTTATAGTCCTCAAGTAAGCGTAAGCAGGCAACAGGCAGATCCTTTATTCCCGGGACAGTATATCGTTCAATCTTCACCGCTCCTGTAATCTCGTTGTTTTTCTGAATAACTTCGGCGACAATAGGGTAAAGATCGACGCGAGCAAAGGTCGTATCAGCTATACCAATAACAAGTACCTTGCTCGGGAATTGCTGCGCAACCTTTTGAACCTGTTGTTGTCGTTGTTGATGAAGCATGACTATGACCTCGGCTGCATAATCATGGTATCACCAGAACTAAGCTGAAACGTATCCCGCAAATGTACAGGTGCAATAATCTCTAAGACATCGTCACCATATCTTGTCCGGTCAGGAAGGACAATAGCCGCATCAAGAAACGTTGGAGAACCCTTTCGTGCTATGGCTATTTTGTAGAGCACAAACCCACCAAATGTTCTATCCTTTGTCACAAACCCTTTAACACGAAACGCAGCCATGCCATGGACAAACTGCTTCCATGCAGCAGGTACTACGCGCAAGTTTAACGTTCCAGAGAAAGGGCGAAACCCAAGAAAGGCAAGGTACTGTTGCTGATATTTTCGCTGCTTAACATAGTAGCTTCCTTCGCCAATGCCATCGATAATAGTGCCCTCAACATGAGAAACGGTTTGAAAAAGACGAGCGAGGATCTGGTGCTGTGCTCGTAGATAGGTACTACTCTTTGTCGTTAGCCTCATTACCAATCCCCGAGGGCTTACTGAACGTTGCAAGAAACCAGCATGCTCCAACTGAATTAAACGTCGTGACAATGCCTGCTGGCTTAACCCAAATTCTCGACTTAATCGGGTCGTTGAGCAAGAAAACTCGTTGTAAAGTCCACCCTTTTCTGCAATCATCAGAAGAATACCAAAATCATCAGCCTTCATGAGTAAACAAGAAAAGAGGTGTTACTTAAATAGTTTTTGGTACAAAAAAATGCGTAGCATATCTGCTCTACTAGCGCTGTCCGTTAAGCCAATGGTCGATGTCTTGAGCAATATCCTCCATTTCCTTGTAACTCCGTTCCATATCCTCATGAAGGGTTTCAACTAAACTCTGGAGATCTGTTTTTCGTAAAAGATACCGATTTCTTCGCTGAACAACAAGCCCACATTCCATCAGTTTATTCAGATGATGAACAATAGTTCCTCGACTCAGCAATAAACGCTCGGCCATGGCATCGCTTGAAAGCGCTTCATTTTTCTTGCTACTCTTGAGCAATTCGATGAAAATGCGGAAGCACGACTTGTCTTTATCACGGAGATTAAACAATCCTAGTGAACTTCCTAACCACTGAAGCTCTTCATTCACATCATGTTTGACAGGCTTTCGCAGTCGGATAATGGTAATGCGTTGAACATCATTGGCCATCAGGGATAAAAGAACATACTTCTTTTTAAATGTTCCGCTCAAAAGAGAAAAGTTTATATAGGAGGGGCGTCTACTTTAGATAAACGTGGTCGATCTAAGATCGACAATTGTAGGAAATGAGGTACGAAAATAAAAGCACAAAAGCTACGCAAGGTAGACATTCAATAAACATCTCAGTGCTATTACGAGTGTGAAGCAATGGAGAAAAATACAAGAACAACAAGCACAAAAGCAGGCGAGCAGAAGCACGAGAAGGTTAGGAAACAAGAAACTGTTGTCCAACCACAGAATGCTGACCATGATGTTGAAGATGGAGAAAAAAAGGCACTTGCTGAACAGATAACGCAGCTTACCGAGGACTTACAACGACTCCAGGCCGAGTTTGCCAATTACAAAAAGGCAAATGAGAAGCAACAAGAACGCTTTCAGCTGATGACAAAGGCTCATTTCGTACAAAAACTGTTGCCCATTGTTGACGCCTTTGAGACAGCGTTTATCTCTGTCCCAGCAGAGGATGAATTTTACCAGGGTATGCAGCTGCTTTACCAGCAATTTTGGAAGATCCTAAGCCAGGAAGGATTGCGGCCTATTGAAATCACCAACACAAATGGAGGGGGTAAGGTATTTGATCCTCACTATCATGAAGTCATGTTAAAAGTAGCTAATGATACACCCGAAGATACCATTATTGGAGAGATTCAGCGAGGGTATATGCTTGAGAATATGGTTCTCCGGCACAGCAAGGTAAAGGTCAGCGCAGGATCAGAAAAAAAAGAACCAAAAGAAAGTAGTGATGAAAAAGAGGCAACTGATGAAGATACCCATCGAACCAATCCAGATAACCAAGCAGTCTAAAGCCAATGAGGTAGAGGTGCTTGCAACCTGCGATCCTCACGGCTGTGGAAAATTCGCCCATTGCTGCAAATACGAAAGCGCTATCCTCAATGAAGACGAAATTCCAAAGATAGCAAACTTCCTCAACATTTCCGCTGAGGAATGCAAACAAAAATATCTCGAGAAATGCGAGCGGTTTAATACAGAAGTATGGCGGGCACGTATGGAGAAAACAGACGTGCAACCAAGAGGTCCATGTGTGTTTTTACATAACAATCTCTGCTCAATCCATCCGGTGAAGCCATTGTTTTGTAGGATTGGCTCTTGTAATGCATTTGGAGAAAGGTTCCTGCAATGGTATTGGCTCAATCACTGTGTACAGAAGGAGGATGCA
Source organism: Candidatus Woesearchaeota archaeon (assembly GCA_016187565.1). Lineage (NCBI taxonomy): Archaea > Nanobdellati > Candidatus Woesearchaeota > Candidatus Woesearchaeota archaeon. The sequence continues at coordinate 31,917 of JACPJR010000026.1, read as the reverse complement.
GAGAGTATCCGTCAATGGGCACATTATCTCAGGGCTCATATGGCAATTCCAGGAGGTTCGCTTGAGGAAATTATCCCGAACAAAGAAAGATTGCAACGGATGTTAACGTGTGAGGATGTATAGTACAGGGACATACACGCTAAAGTAACTTACGATACTTGTATATGACTATGTGAGAAGTTTATACATTGATAATACCTATGGAGGAATGAAACATGGCAAAAATTATTGGTATTGATTTAGGAACAAGCAATTCTGCTGCTGCAGTTCTTCAAGCAGGAAAACCAACGATTATCCCAAGTGCAGAAGGCACAACACAGTATGGAAAGGCCTTTCCTTCTGTCGTAGCATTTACGAAAGAGGGCCACGTTCTTGTGGGAGAGCCTGCACGACGACAGGCAGTAAGCAATCCAGAGAACACTATTCTTGCTGCTAAACGAAAAATGGGAACAACGTTTAAGTATACGATTCTTGGAAGAGAATACACTCCACAACAGATCTCAGCGTTTATTCTGCAGAAAATAAAAAAAGATGCTGAGGAATTTCTTGGTGAGACTGTGGAAAAAGCCGTTGTCACTGTTCCTGCCTATTTTGATGATAATCAGCGTCAGGCAACAAAAGATGCGGGAACAATTGCTGGCCTAGAGGTTGTTCGTATTATCAATGAACCTACTGCAGCCGCACTAGCTTATGGTCTTGATAAAGGCAACCAGGACATCAAGATCCTTGTGTTTGATTTCGGTGGTGGTACCTTAGACGTTACCATTATGGAATTTGGTGAAGGCGTATTTGAAGTGAAGGCAACTTCAGGTGATACATCACTTGGTGGTACGGATATGGATAATGCCCTTATGAATTTCATTATGAAAGACTTCAAAGCAAAAGAGGGGGTTGATCTTAGTGATGATGATACTGCAGTCCAACGGTTACGAGAGGCAGCAGAAAAAGCAAAGATCGAGCTATCGACCACTATGGAAACAGATATTAATCTTCCGTTTATTACAGCAACCGATAAAGGACCAAAACATCTGCAGATGAGGATAACGCGAACAAAGCTTGAACAGCTTGTTGAAGATCTTATCAAAAAATGTAAAGCACCATTGGAACAGGCTCTCAAAGATGCAAAGTTAGGCACGAATGATATTACTAAGATCATTCTCGTTGGTGGTCCAACACGAATGCCTATTGTCAGAAAGTTTGTTGAGGATTACGTCGGAAAACCTGCTGAACGAGGGGTTGATCCCATGGAATGTGTTGCACAGGGTGCAGCAATCCAAGCAGGTGTTTTAGCAGGTGAAGTCAAGGATATTTTGCTCTTAGATGTAACTCCATTGACCTTAGGCATTGAAACACTCGGTGGGGTAAGTACCTCGCTTATTACGAGAAATACCACTATTCCGACGAAGAAGAGTCAGGTGTTTTCCACAGCAACCGATGGCCAAACAGCGGTAACGATTAATGTCCTTCAGGGAGAGAGACCTATGGCTGCTGATAATAAAAGCCTTGGTAGATTTGATCTCATTGGCATTCCGCCAGCTCCGCGAGGGATACCACAAGTGGAGGTTAGCTTTGATATTGATGCAAATGGAATCCTTCATGTAACCGCAAAAGACCTCGGTACAGGAAGACAGCAATCGATTAGAATCACTGCACCGAACAAACTGAGTGAGCAGGAAGTAGAACGTATGCGTAAAGAAGCTGAAGCGCATGCAGAAGAGGACAAAAAAAAGAAAGAAGAGATCGAGCTCATCAACCAAGCGGATGCACTCGTTTACTCCACCGAGAGACTTTTCAAGGACTTTGAAGGAAAAGTAGACGCAAAAGAGCTTGAGGATCTCAAGAAAGACATTGGAGAGTTAAAGAAACTGCTTGAGCCAGAGAAAAAAGATGTCGGAGCAATAAAGAAAAAGCTCGACGAGATTAATGAAAAAGTGCAGAAGGCAAGCACTGAGCTCTACCAAAAGGCTGCGCAACAAGAACAAGCAAAAGAGCAAAAAGCAAAAAGCAAATCCACTGAGAAGGAACAGGGAAAAAACGGAAAGAAAGAAAATGTTGTTGATGCTGATTACAAGGTAGAAGACGATGACACCAAAAAAGACTAAAGAAAACAAAAACGAGAAAGAAGAGGATGTGATAGGAACTGCTGGACACCAAGAGAAAGAGGGCAAGAAAAATACAGATAAGGATGAGATCATTGAACAGCTCTTTGCCTTACGTATCCACAAGACCATTGATCCGACAACAAAGAAAGTAAATATCGAGGTGAAGGCAGCTTCACAAAAGCTTCCTCTTCCCGAAGTCTTGTTGATCCTTGAAGGGTGGGTTACCAAGCAGAAAGAAGCAATGATCAACAATCTTTTCGGAAAAAACGACGGAAAGGACGACAAAAGATCGTAAAAAAAAGTTTAGACATGGCACACGTGTAAACAATCATCAAAAAGCCACTAAACATTTATATACCCTAAGAGGATTTGCGAAAAGGATTATCATATGGCAGCAAAAGACTACTATGAAGTACTGGGCGTAGCTCGAGAAGCGTCTCGAGAAGATATTAAGAAAGCCTATAAACGCTTGGCAAAGAAATATCATCCTGATCTTAACAAAGATCCTGATGCAACCCAACAATTTAAGGAAATAAATGAAGCTGCTTCTGTCCTTGGGGACGAGAAGAAGCGCGCGCAGTATGACCGCTTTGGAACAACTGCTCAGGATTTTGGAAATGGCACAACTGGCTTTGACTTCCGTGATTTCGGTTTTGACACCGGACCCGTAGATTTTGATGACATCTTTGAAAGTTTCTTTGGTGGTGGTTTCTTTAGCGGACGAAGGAGAAGTAGTCGTCGTGGAGCAGATCTGTTGTACGATTTAGAGATTACGCTGGAGGATGCTTTCCATGGGTTGACTAAGGAAATTACCGTCCCTCGTATGGCAGCATGTGCTCCCTGCCAGGGGAGTGGAGCATCTTCTTCTTCAGCAGTAAAGACTTGTCCAGAGTGTCAAGGTTCTGGCTTTATTCAACGGGCACAACGAACACCCTTCGGCATATTTAGTACAAGTACAACTTGTCCACAGTGTAAAGGAGAGCGCCAAATTATTGAAGACCCGTGTGAAGAGTGTAATGGAACCGGAAGAGTACATACAACAACGAAGATGGGTGTTACTATTCCCGCAGGGATAGAAAATGGCACCAGATTACGGATTGCAGGACATGGTGAGGCAGGGGAGAAAAATGGCACGACTGGAGATCTCTATGTACGCGTCTATGTTCGAGCACATAAATTCTTTGAACGTCATGGTGACGATCTCTATTGTGAAGTTCCTATCAGTTTTATTCAAGCGAGTCTTGGAGATGAAATTGAAGTACCAACCATCGATGGAAAAGCGCGGTTGAAAATACCACTAGGAACGCAGACAAACACCGTCTTTCGCATGCGTGAAAAAGGTATGCCAGACATACAAAACGGAGCTAGAGGAAATCAAAATGTCCAGGTTATTGTTCAAGTTCCAACAAAGCTCAACAAAACACAGAAAGAGGCATTAGAGGAATTTGCCAAAACCATGGGTAAAGATATCAAACCTTCGAAGAGTTTCTTTGGGAAGCTAAAACAGGCACTTTGAGCGAATTTCCATGAATAGTCCACACAGAGTATAATTAAGCCTAGGTTTGGTAGAGAAATGAAAGAAACTACTGCTTATCTTTATGATAAAGATCAATAAAAATAATCTTTTCTTGTTGCGGAAGATACGCATATGCTAATCGATAGGGTTTTACATACAATTCCCTCGTCCCTTTTGTGCTTACTTTTGCTATTGCATATTCCATAGGATCACCAAAGTAAGTTATACCTTACTTGTATAACTTTTGTTTTTTGCTGCAATGAAAGCAACGAACGAATGTGCTGCCTAACTTGGTTTGCGATGTTACTATTTCTGGTAATAACCACTTCAATGCCATACGTGGTAAAGGTCATTGCTGCAAGCTGATCAATGAGTTTTAATGAGACTAGTCCTTTGAGGCAGTAAACCGTATCCATTTTCTTGCGTAATGCTTGGCTCAGATAGATCTGGACAACCGTGTCTCTATGCACAATGTAATCACAAGATGACGTGAACTTCATACCAAGACGAACATCAACAAACCGTTTGTACCAATGGTACAACATCAGATCTCCTGCGGACTTATTTTTAACTGCTACTCGCAGAGTGGCCTGTTTCATGAGTTGTTCTAATCTATGTCTTTTGTCAGGATTTCCAAAGGGAATCCAGAGATGATCTATCTGCATCAGAATTTCATCACCTTGCTTTACGTCAAAGTACTTTTGCTCAAGACTATACAGAATAAAATGACCCAATTCGTCCAAATTAGTAAGGTTTATCTGCGTGGTATTCTTATCAAGAATGCGAATCTCTTTCTGCTTACCTAAGGAATGTTCAAGCAACATTACCATATTCTTTAATTCCTCAATCCATTGCTTACTCAAGGCGTAATACTTTCCGTGTTTTTCAAGCACCGTCTTCTCAAGAAGCTCAACCAGTGCCTGCCGTATGGCCTGGTAAGAAATTTTTTTTTGAAACTCACGCCTCAGCACTTTCTGGAGTTGCGTAATGGTCAATGCTCCATGAGCGGCAAGTGTCTTCACTATAAGCCCCTTTGTCGAGCTGTCATGTTCAGTAGTAAGAAATAAAATATCAAAGCTCATCAGTGATAAAAGGAAAAACTTGTTTTTAAAGCTTTTGCTTTAGGTTTTTTAAAAGGTGGTGTCTAATAGGCACTTCCCTTCTCTCAGGCAATGGAAGTATACAGGATAGAGAGAAGTGGTCAATTACTTACCAGAACTGAAATGGTCCATGGGATCCAGATTGAGGTAGTAAACCAATCACCATCTCTTCTTCCTCGTCTAGTAGAGCTATTTCCAGAGGAGCATGTTGATCTGCTGGTGGTGACAGGCATCTACGCCATGTGCAGTGGAAAACTTCACTCAGATCACATCGAAGTACGTCCTCCTTCAGCCATGAAAGATCTTATACTGTACAGTAAACGGGTATGTTCTCCACAGGATTGGCTTTGTGCAGCAGATTATGCAGGAAAGATCCGTACGCTTACGGTTTGCTATCCCTACGAAGGAAAATTGCATGCGTACAAAGAAAAACAGGGTTTGAACCTCAAGACGCGAACCCTCCGCAGTTATTATGCCGAGTGCACCGGCGGGAACTATGTAAAGTGGCAATACCCTTGGATGGATCCCTATAAATTTCCACCACTATGGTATTCTGATGTTACCGCGCGAACGATCTCACCACAACGACTAGCACGAGGATTGAAAAAGAGTCCACATCCCTTTGTTGTTGCTGTTGACTTAAATGGATTTCATTTTCTTCGACAGCAAATGAGAAAAGAGAGAAATAAAACGTATGCAGAAGACTTGTGTCGATTCCTGACCAATGCTCGTCGGGAGCAAGAGGCATATTTCACTGGACAATCAACCTATGCTTCATATCCCTCTGATTTTGAGCTTGAAGATCAGAAAAAACCCGAGGATTATATGAGCGTTGCAGAGAAATGTACGGAACAAGATTATGAGCAGAGACTAGCTACCCTAAAAGCCATCCTTGTACAAGCAAAAAAAGAACCAGCAATGGTGAGTATTTCACGTTCTCAAGTACCTCTTGCCTCTGTCCCCCTAGATAAAGTAGATGATTTAGAAGGCAGAGTTATCGAGGCATTGGAAAGAGTTTTTAAATAATTTTTTCTCATGTTGTTTTTCGTTTTGGGCAGCTCCACAAGAATGAACCACAAAGCATAAATAAGACCAGGGGTTTGGTAGAGGAATGAGTAAAGCAATGAAAGAAAGGAAAAAAACTCTTCCCTGGAGTTTAGCAGAATTAACATTTCTCAAAACATTAAACACACCAGCAAAGATTCAGAACTTTTTAGATACTATTGCCTACAATCCTCTTCATGAAATACGGTCTCCACAAAAGGTTCTCGAGGAAAGAAAAGCACATTGTTGTGAGGGAGCATTGTTTGCTGCTGCGTGCCTTCACGTGCAGGGATTTCCACCATTCATTGTTGACTTACGAGCGAAGCATGATGATGATCATGTCATTGCCGTCTATAAAAAAAATAAGTATTGGGGTTCGCTAGCAAAATCCAATTTCACCACGCTCCGTTCCCGAGATCCGATTTACAAGAACATACGAGAGCTTGCTCTTTCCTATTTTGATTTTTATTTTAACAGTAAAGGAAAAAAAACACTACGAGAATATTCGTTACCGTTCAACCTCAACCGGTTCACAAACTGGCAAACAACAGCAGAAGATCTTCACTATATTAGTCAAGCTCTGGATGAGGCAAAACATTTTCCTTTTGTTCCGAAAAAAAACAAAAGACAACTTATTCCAGCCTCATCGTTGATGATCCGAGCAGGTCTTCTCGGTGCTAATCCTAAAGGACTTGATCGTTCGTGGAAAAAGTTTACTAAATAATCAGTTACGTAATATAATAGAGGACAATAGTTTTTAATATGTTTTTTCCTCAATTATATACTAGAAAACCTAACAAATAATATTAAACATTTAGGTTTTCTATTATAGTAAAGTCAATGCGTTACAACATCAAATCCTTAAAATCCTGTCGTGTCATCTCTGGCCAGGGTTTATCAGAGAAAACAATACGAGAAGACATTGAGTCCCACAAAAGTAATCCAGAAAGGGTTCGTGTCGTACCGGTAATGAGTTGTAGATCTGGCGGAATAAAAAAAGAAGTATAAAGATTCTCCTTGACTAATGCTGGTGTAATCGATTCTGGCTCAAGTTTGTTTTCTTTTATCTTTCGTGCTAAGAGTTTAAAGGCATCAACAATCTCTTGTTGGCCATCATAATTCATACAAAAATTAAGGAAATAATGATCATAATCCTTGGTTTTTTCTCCAAGCGCTTTCATGGTATCAACCACTCGTCCTGGAAGATCGTACCATTTTCCTAAAAAAGTAATTCTGATATGATTTCTGTCAATAGATTCATCTCCCTGAAGCATGGTTAAAAACACCGAGAGATGTTCAAGAAAAACAGGGAAGACTGCTGCATTATGCATCTCCTCAGAAAGTAAAAGATAGGTCATCATCGGGACTTGTTGTTGGACTTGCTCATCAATCCACTCATGAAGCAATTGAAAACTCTTCGTAAACGCAGTGGCGAGATCGTTATTTTTTTTCTTTGCCCATGCCAGGTTTCCACGAATAGTAACCGCGACATGTAGAGGTCTCTCTTTTTCAGACTTATCGAGAAGTGGTGTCGTTCGTTTAACCATTTCAGTGAACTTATCAAGTATTTCTTTATCTAACATTTTTACTCGACAGTAAAGAAACAAATAGATATTTAAAGATTTATGTTTTTTTCTCGTACATGACGTTTGCCTTATTGTCCTCAGCATGGGGAATAGCACAACCAATAATGCTCCTCATGGTAACGACAAGCAGTATTGCTCTTTTGATTGCAAGTATTGCTGATCTTAAAAGCAGAGAAGTACCTGACTGGCTAAACTATGCATTACTGATTACTGCTTTTGGTTATCGTTTATTATATGCTGTCCATACAGGATCGTGGATAGTGCTGTGGGAAGGTATTCTTGGATTTCTGATCTTCCTTGGCATTGCGTATCTTATGTTTTATACCGGGCAGTGGGGTGGAGGAGACAGTAAAATGCTGATGGCACTTGGCATGATGATTGGATTTCATTATACCTCATTGTACTCAACCGAGTACTTTTTAGGGGGGTTTTCATTAGGAGGCATTCCCCTCCTTTTCCGCTTTTTTGTCATCCTTCTCTTCAGTGGAGCAATCTGGGGCATATGCTGGAGTGCCTATCTCACGATAAAGCATAGGCAGCGGTTTAAGCAGGAATATTTTCTGTTTATTAGGAAGAAAAAAGTACGGCTGTTACAAATAGCCAGTCGTATTGTTTTCATCCTTTTTCTGCCAATGATTTTGGTGAGTAGTCTTTCTCTATCAGATAAAATCATTTTGTTTGTTTTGTTTGTGATAACGATTATCACACTTGAACTATTATTTATTCTAAAAGCAGTTGAGCGTGCATGCATGTACAAGCAGCTTGAACCAAGTAAACTGACTGAAGGAGACTGGATTGCAGAACCAGTCATTGTTGAGGGAAAAGTAATTACCGGTCCAAAGGATCTGGGGATTTCAAAAGAACAAATTCAATTGCTTCAGCAACTAAAGGCGAAAGGAAAAATAGATACGGTGCTTGTCAAAGAAGGAATCCCGTTTATCCCCAGTTTCTTGATTGGCTTTATTCTCTTTCTTCTTTCCTTTGCTTATATCTGATGATAGTGATTCTTATGCGAATATGCTGTTACGGGATTGTACCCTTACGTTAACCATTTATAAAATCGTAGGCAGAAGCGGTGTAATAGAGGGCGAGAAAACAGCAATATTTATAAGTCTGTGCAAGTATTTCTTTGTTAGGTGGGGTTTATGAAAACAAAAAATATCACACTGAAAGTAAATTCTGAACTTTACGATAAATATAGGAGATATGCAAGAAAGAAGGCTGGATTGTATCTCGTCAGTTTGAGAAGTGCATGGAAGCAGAGTTAGAGAAGAGGGGGCGAGAAAATGTCAAGTGATTTGACTTTCATAACTAATGAAGGCGGGCAGAGTCTTCTTCACAGATTTACTGCTTTAATCAAAGATACAAGATATTTTTACTGTTTGGTCGGATATTTCTATGCAAGCGGTTTTTATAGCATCTATAAATCATTAGAAAAAACTGAGAAGATTAGGGTTCTGATTGGCATTAGCGCAGACAAAGAAACATTTGAATTGATTTCAGAATCAAAAAAAGAAGTACAGCAAACCCCATTCATCCACTTCGTAGACCAAATCCTCTCCATCACCAAAGACGACGATTACTTAGACTCTCCTGATAAACAAGCCAAAGTAAAACGCTTGGAGAAAGAGATTGACCAACTAGTTTACAAATTATACGAATTAACGCCGGAAGATATTAAGATTGTTGAGGGGTTTGGAAAATGACTTCTATTCTTATGTTTCTCTTGAATAAAGGAAATCAAATGGTAGTTGTAGGTGATACACGACATACTTACCCGTATAGTACTAAAGAAGAAGCGAAGTTAGAACAATTTGGAAAACTATTGTTTTGTGCGTCTGGATACGACCGCATTATCTGGTGGATTTATCCAGAGATAAATACTCTAAAGTCCATAACTTCTTGTTCCAAGAAAATATTAAAACTTACAAAAGAAAAGAAAGAAGAATTTAGTAGAATTGGATCAAGTTTTACTGTGGGGGATATTGATAGTTGTGAGTTTATGATCATCGATTCAAAAAATATTAAATCAGTGATAATTTCTAATGGATTAACAAATAGTACAAAAAGTATTGAATTAATTGGCTCTGGGAATCCACATATCGGAGAAGTTCAGCAAATGTTAGGTAAAGTTTACGGGTTTCCATTTGGGACGCATCTTTTCAAAACAATAGTCGAGATTTATTGTTTCTTGGGAAGGGGTGATGCTTTTACAGGTCATCCGGCAGTATTCGGCTTAGAGGTTTATCTTCTTGAGAAGAATAAGCCATCTAAGAAATTTAAAGTAAGTTTCAAACCCAATATAACGGATTATGATAATTATGAGGTTAAATCAGAAAATGCTTGAGCAACTAAAAGATAAATATTACAAGTTTGAAGAGCAAATAAAAATTTACAATAGTCATAAGTCTAAACTGTCTAATGAAGAAAAATACAAATTGGTTGAACATTTTCTATCAGGATCGGATTTTTGGGGTTATTCTGAACTTGTTTCTACAATCGCTTATGATTTAGCAGAAAGCTCTGATAATTATATTGTATTATTAGAGAAGATTTATGAAAAAATTAAGAGAGACATGGCTCAAGGACCATTCTTAAGAACACTGGAAGATATTGGGAAAAACAAACCCGGCTTTGCAATGCCGCTTTATGAGAGAATAATCGCAAAATCAAGAGACAATGATTTTAAAGTAATTTCTGGATTGATGTTAGGTGGATTTTCTATAAACAATAAAGAAGCCCTATTAAACCGCTTGAAAAATAAGATTGAATATCCTCTGACAAATTCTCTGCTTAAAGCAATTCAGGTGAAATATGATTTTTCAAAGCTACCAAAAGAAATTTACTCTTTCTTAGATAAAGCATCTAACTCTCAAGAAAAGAATGTTCTTCAAGAGCTCACTAATCTCTGTTTGATATTCTATAAGAAAAACAAGACTTATTTTTACAGTAAAATTATTGAGTTAGTGAAACTAAAAGAAAAAAATATTACCTACTTAGTTTTTGATAGATTAACGTTTCAGGACATACTAAACCAAAAGCAAATTCTAGAGCTTATTGAGTATTCAAAAGATTCAGATGAGGTTGTAATAGATAAAATAGTGAAAGTGTTAAGAAAATTTCCAAAACCATACAAACAAATCTCAGATTTATTTATTTACTGGTTAAATAGAGACTTAGAGTTTAAACTAAGGCATTTTGATTGGGTATTAGAAGAACTTGTAAAGAAGAATAAGCTGTTTATTAAATATTTCTTAGAGAATTATAAAAAGATTCAAACCGAGAAGTCAAAATTATATATTATTACCCTACCTCACCTATTCAAAACCATATCAAAACACCATACTGCTTATGCTTTAGGACAAGTGCTAAAGTTTGATCTGTCTGATAAAGAAGAAGAATACCTCTTTTTTGAGTTAAACAGAGTAATCATTGGCAATATATATCAAGACATAAATAAAAAAGATATTGTCATAAAGCAAATTGATAATTTAATTAAGAGAACAAAAGAAAGAGGTTTCATTGATTATAACCGAGATAAATATCAAGAAAAGAAAGAAAAATCAGTATTGACTAAAGATGATTATGATTTTCTAATAGATATTGCAGGAGAACTTCTTAATCAATTGAGGAATAGAAAAGAGGACTACGACTTTACCAAGATTGAAAACAATCTTAAGAAATATCCAAACCTATACCTATATGCAGAAGATGTTATTAAAGACTCTAAAAAAAATAAACAATTCACACCATTATTATGGTTAGGAGAAAATGAACAACCTAATTTAGATGATATTGATATTTCAGATAAAGATTCTGAATTAAATAGAGCAGTTAAATTGGATTTTGCGAAAAGTAGATTCTGGCCTCAAGCCTACCTCGGTGAGTTAAACCAGGATATTTCTACTATTGAACAAGAGAAAAATGATAAATATAAGAAAAAAGAGCATCTCATAAAAAATATTAAGCAAAATTTCGCCACTGAAAGGTATTTTTGGGATTATTTCAGTGAGTTAATTTTTATCAACAGGTTTAAAGATAAAGGCATTAAGTTAATTGAACCATTACCACCAAATAAGTCTGAAAAATATTTAGATTTAAAAGTGAACTTATTCAAGAGAGATATCTACTTTGAAATAACCAGACCTAAAATGGATAGGGAATTAAGATTAGCAAATGGTGCTGTTGCTCTAAAAAACAAAGCTTTCTCTACCATTGATAAAAAGTATAGACAGTTATTTGCTAAAAAAACATTACAAGAAATTGAAAGTGGTAAAAGAAAAGACTTATTTTTTGTAGTGATTGATAGAAGCAATTCTACCATCGATGAGCACCAGCTTATTGATTCTTTTTTAGGAAGTCTTGCTTATACATTGCAAATTGAGAAGAAGACTGGAAAAGTTATAAATAAGTATATGACTCGAAAGGAAGATAGTCTTTCCCATAAGAACAAAAATACAGACGTAATCTCAGGAGCAATTTATTTTAAACAAGAACTAATCTTTGTTGATAAAAAGCCAAAAATAATATTGAAGGGTGATATAATCCCGAATCCAAATGCAAAAAACAGATTAAAGGAAGATGAAATGAAACAATTAAAAGACATGATATTCAGATAGAGGTCAAATAAAATGCCGCAAAAAACACTCAACGGAGAAGACCTGCCCGAAGAAGACAATCTCTGGGCAGAAGGCTCTTTCATTGAATCAGTAAGTCCAGAAGAAATGAAACTAAAAGAACGCACCATTCATATGAAGCATAATGAAGAAATGAATTACAACTGCAAACAATGCAAGATTAAAACACTCAGAAAAGTACACTTTTCTGGTGTGCCAGAAATGAGCACATTTCTAAGCATATCAGCGCACAATAAAGACTGGCACGCAGAAATGTGCGATAAATGCTTTGATAAGATGATTGGGGCTGATTAAAATGACCAAAGAAAATAAAGATTTAGCCATCAGAAACAGCACCGCCGAATTTCTGATATTTACTTCACAATCAGGAGAAAAGAGCATTGAAGTTAAATTTGAGGATGAAACGGTCTGGCTGACTCAGAAGATGCTGGCTAAATTATTTGAGGTATCCATCCCTACAATTAATGAGCACCTGAAGAATATCTTCAGTTCAGGGGAATTAAGCGAGAGTTCAGTTATTAGGAAATTCCTAATAACTGCCAGCGATGGGAAGAAGTATAACACTAATTTCTATAATTTGGATGCTATAATCTCAGTAGGATATCGTATTAACTCACACCGAGCCACGCAATTTAGGCAGTGGGCAACCAAGATTTTAAGAGAATTTGCGATTAAAGGATATGTTCTTGATAGTGAGAGGCTTAAAAATGGGACTTTTTTAGGAGAGAAATATTTTGAGGATTTATTATTAGAAATTAGGGAGATTAGGGCTAGTGAAAGAAGGTTTTACCAGAAAATTACCGATATTTACGCTACCGCAGTTGATTATAACTCAGAAGATAAGCTGACCAAAGAATTTTTTGCAACAGTTCAAAACAAGATGCATTATGCCATCCATGGAAATACAGCGGCTGAGTTAATCATGCAACGAGCAAGCAAAACAAAGAGAAATATGGGATTAACTACTTGGAAACACTCCCCTCTGGGGAAAATTATTAGAAGCGATGTCAGCATAGCCAAAAATTACCTGCAAAAAGAAGAAATACAGTCACTTAATCGGATAATAACCATGTATTTGGATTATGCTGAGGATCAAGCAAAGAGGAAAATACCAATGACCATGGAAGACTGGTCCAAAAAATTGAACGCTTTTTTAAAATTCAATGATAGGGAAATATTGGAGGACTCAGGAAAAGTAACTGCTGAGATTGCCAAGCAATTTGCAGAAAATGAATTTGAGGAGTATAGGATAATTCAGGATAGGCTGTTTGAATCTGATTTTGACAAAGCCACTAAGAAATTGCTTAAACAAGGGGGAAAAGTTTAAGTAAAGTGGTTTGCGTGAGAAACCCCCAGCTTTAGCTGGATTTATTTTGGGAGTATGTCATTTTATTGCCTTGCTTTGGCTTGCCTGACAAGATCGCGGTTAACAGAAAAATAAGGCTGGAAAAAAAGAGAAAATAAGGCAACAGGGTCGGGACATACAAGACAGAGTTAGGATGCTCTGCCACGGTAAAACCAGTAACCATCACGGGAAGTAAGGGAGCAGTATGTGTGCCTATAAAAAGGCTCAACACCATAATCATAAGCAAGGTTATGCATAGCACGAGAGTTGAAAGTTTCATAGTATGCGTTTGTTTCACCTTTCGTATATATAATTATTGGCTTCTCTCTGGAGAGAGCTCTATTTTCGCCCGTTCCTTAAATTCTGCAGAGACAAGGGTTTTTTGGATTTCAGTAAAAAAGAGAATACTCGAGGAGATAAGGAGAATAGGTATCCAATCCGTAAAACCAAGAGCAACCGTGCCAAAGATATCTTGTAAAGGAGACCAATAAATGACCGTTAAGGTGAGAAGGGTTGAAATGAAAATACCACCAAGCATATAGCGATTCGAAAAAAATCGTTTTGAAAATATGCTTTCGTTTAAGCTTTTGGCATTGAGTGCATGGAAGAGTTCAAAAAAGATAATCGTGGCAAAGGTAACGGTTTGTGCCTTTGGAAGATCAACAATAGCAATCTGTAGATACCAGATGTATAAGGCAAGTGTTCCAAGGACAACTAAAGGAACAAGCTCAGTAATGCGTAACAAGATGTATTCATTCAAGATACTTTCTCGCGGATTTCGTGGCTTTTGTTTCATGATGTGAGGTGATGGTTTTTCAATGCTTAGCCCTAAGGCAGGAATATCACTGGTAACGAGATTAACAAAGAGGATCATAAGCGTCGTCAAGGGAAGGTTTACTCCTGCCATGACCGCAACAACAACAAGAATCACTTCACAAAAATTTCCTAATAAGAGAAAATAAATGAATTTCTGGATATTTGCATAGGTTGTCCTTCCTTGTTCTATGGCATTGACAATAGTTGTGAACTGATCATCTTTCAAAACCATTTCAGCAGCTTCTTTGGCAACCTCTGTACCGGTTTGACCCATAGCAATCCCTATGTCTGCTTTCTTAAGCGCAGGTGCATCATTTACTCCATCACCGGTCATTGCAACAATATGTCCTTTCTTTTGTAAGGTTGCCACAATTTTTAATTTATGCTTTGGTGTGACACGCGCATAGACCGAAACTGCATCAATGATTTGTTCGTATTCTTGCTCTTTCAGATGCTCTAATTGCATGCCGGTAAGAACAACATCGCCATGATGATAAATGCCCAACTCTTCTGCGATAGCCTTTGCGGTAAGTTCATTATCTCCAGTAATCATCACCACTTTAGTTCCTGCTGCATGACATTTGGCAATGGATTCTTTAACATCGACATGAGGTGGATCACGCATAGAAACCAAACCAACAAAGATAAGTTGCTGTTCGACGTTCGTTAAGGCAAATGATCCCTTATGCTCTTTGTATGCTAAACCTAAAACACGTAAACCCTTTTCCTCATAGAGCTTTGCCTGGTTGAGAAACTTCTTCTTTAGCTCAGGTGTTAATCGAACAATCTTGCCGTCATGCAAGGCAAATAATGCTTTTTTAATGAGAATCTCTGGAGCACCCTTTGAGTAGGCAATATGCTTTTTCTTGACTTTATGCACCACACTCATACATTTTCTTACCGGATCAAAGGGATGTTCTTTTCTCCGTGGATACTGTTGATGATAGTCCTCTTTAAGGATCCCTGCTTTTCGCGCAAGAACGATAAGCGCTCCCTCAGTTGCCTCTCCATCGACAATCCATTCCTCTTTTTCCAAACGGATATCTGCATTATTACAGAGCACACCAATTTCAATAATTTTTGAAACCGTTGCGTGTTTTGTTGGTTCGATCTGTGCATCCTCAATAAAGAAGACCCCATCAGGATTGTAACCGTTCCCAGTTACTTTTACCTCAGCATCTAAGGTATAAATGGTCTGGATAACCATCTTATTCTGGGTTAAGGTACCTGTTTTGTCAGTACAGATAACCGTACAAGTCCCCAGTGTTTCAACTGCTGGCAAACGTTTGATAATTGCCTGCTTATGGGCCATACGTTTAACACCTGCTGCAAGGGTAACCGCAACGACTGCAGGAAGACTTTCTGGTATGCCTGAGACAATAACTGCAAGAGAAAAAAGAAGCATGCTGCTCCATTCATTACCTCGCCAGATACCAAAGAGGAATACTAAAAAAGCCAGAATAATGGCTGCAAAGGACAACTCTTTCGTCAAGCGATCAAGGCGTTTTTGGAGCGGTGTCGTCTGTTCTTCAATCCCTTGCATCATACTTGAGATCTGTCCAATTTCTGTATGTTCACCGATAGCAACAACAACTGCTCGTCCATCACCATTGACAATATGAGTTCCTGCAAAAATCATATTTTTTTGCTCTGAAACAGGCTTTTTTTCCGTGTATGTCACAACCTCTTTCGTAATGGCAATACTCTCCCCGGTTAAGGGAGATTCGTCAACAGCAAGATCATTGACTTCAAGGAGACGAGCATCTGCTGGCACGATATCTCCACGATGGAGTATCAGCACATCACCCACGGTTATATCCTCGGTTATGATCTCTTGTTTCTTACCATCTCGAAGAATCATGGCTTTTTTAGGTGATAACTCCAGAAGTGCTTCCATATCACGAGAAGCTTTGTATTCTTCAAAAAAGCCAAGTAATATGGCGAAAAGAATGATAAGAGCAATGACAACAACCTCAACCATATGACCAGTTACATAAGAAAGAACACCCGCTGCAAGAAGAACCCAAATAACAAAGGCACGAAATTGTCGAAAAAAAAGTTCAACTCCTGTAGTGCGATGGTGATCTTTGAGTTTGTTCTTTCCATGTATTTTAACTCGTTCAGAAATCTCCTCGGAAACTAACCCCTTTTCGGTTGTATGCAAACGAAGAAGGATATCTTCGGGAGGTAAAAGGTACCAATCAGTATTCTCAGAACTAGTTCCTCTTTTTTCTCTCTGATGAACAGACATAGTATTATCAAGCAAATCCTTGCATATAAAGGTTTCTAAAGTTAAACCAAAAATAACAATTGGTCAGTCGCTGATTGACGAATGGACTACCTACAAAGTAAATCTTAATTTCACAGCGCCGGTAATGGCGGTGCCACGGCTGCTTTGCAGCCTACGAGTCACCCCAACTGGGGCGTCCCCCGACTCGTGCACGCCAAAGTCGGCGCTGACGAAGCGGGGGACACGCCCCCTTCGGGGTGCTTCGTAGGATTGCTCGCAAGCAATCCGTCAGCCGCCATCGGCGTGGCGTGTATGTACATTGGATGTTTCAATGAAACACTTGAATGCAGGGGTTTTATGTAAGCCCATGAGAAATAAAAGACACCGTACCCAAATTGGCTTGGTCCGATGATTGGGAGAGTAAAAGGAACGAAGTTTTTGAAGTACATTAGCGGAAAGTTTTTAAAGAACCTTTGTTTGATGATAATGATCATGCTCATAAAAAGAGGTGAATAACATTCGTATCGCATTTTTTGATGTTGAACCATGGCAGAAAGAGCTTATTCGAAAACAACTCAAGAGCCATGACGTCCAATACTTTGACAGTCCGCTGCAAAGGTCACATTGCAAGCAACTAAAAGATGTTGAGGTTGTTGCTGCCTTTGTGTATTCTTGCTTCACCAAAGAAATCCTTCAGGCATTGCCAAACCTGAAATTAATTGCAACGATGTCAACAGGTGTGGATCATATTGACCTCGCAACCTGCAAAAAAAAAGGCATTGTCGTCTGTAATGTTCCAACCTATGGTGAAAATACGGTTGCTGAACATACCTTTGCATTGATGTTGGCACTCTCTCGAAAGATCTATCCTTCAATCCAACGAACCCATGAACAGCAACGGTTTGAAACTGATGTTTCGTTACGGGGATTTGATCTCCAAGGAAAAACATTAGGGATTATCGGTGGAGGGAATATTGGCAAACATGTTGCACGAATTGGTGTTGGTTTTGCCATGCGTGTTCTTGTCTATGATCCCCATAGAGATCAAAAAATGGCAAAACAGGTAGGATTCCACTACGCCTCACTACCGAGTCTCCTCAAGAAAGCAGATATTATCACCTTACATGTACCGCTCATCAAACCGACGCATCATCTGATCAATCATACAACCATTGCGCAGATGAAAAAAGGTGTTGTTCTCATCAACACTGCTCGTGGGGGTATTATTGATACCGATGCCTTGGTCAAGGCTCTTCAGCAAGGAAAGATCGCTGCTGTTGCACTTGACGTTCTTGAAGAAGAAGGCGAGGTAAAAGAAGAATTTTCATTGCTGACCAAGCAGTTTAAGGCAACAGCAAACTTAAAGACCATTTTAGAGGATCATCTTCTCATGAAAATGAACAATGTCATCATTACCCCACATAATGCGTTTAATTCTCAGGAAGCAATCCAACGCATCCTTGAAACAACACTTGCAAACATCCAGGGCTTTAGCAAAGGAAAGATCATCAACAACGTAGCGTAAGAAACATGCAAAGATGTGCTATTTAAAAAATCTTTTTAAATAGAGGCTCATTTTCATTCACTATGTATCAAGAAAGCATTGTTTTAAGAAATCTTGCTGTATTGAAGAGATTAACGAAAAGTGATGCTTCATTAGATGAAATTGCGTCATCCGCAGGTTACAGGGCAAGACCAGTTGAACGTTCTCTAAGATTGCTAAGCCAACAAGGACTAGTTGAACAAATTGATGGTGTTTATAGATTCTGTGGTGATGCTTCTCAAGTAGGAATAGCTCTTCAGTTAATTGATCCGTGGTTGAATTCTGCAAATGAATCTTTTTATGAAATTGCAAGAGATACAGCGGCAATACTTCATGGAAAATCGTGGGCAAATGCACGTTTAGAGGGAGTTTTATTGTACGGATCGACTCTACGAAGTGATAAGCCACGTGATATTGATTTAGTCATTCTACATAGTGGATCTAAATTGATCGAGTTTACACCATCACGTTATGCAGACGAAGGAACTAAAGAAATTTATGATGTTGAGCCAGATCATCCGTCAACGAGAAGATTGGATGCTTGGTCAACTTTATCAACCCTAGGTTATAGAGGTAAAAGTGATTATGATATCAAGAATAGAGCAGTTAGGTTTGTTGGAGAAAGAATAGAATCATTAGATGCAGGTTCAGTTCCTGAAGAAAGAGTTCAATCCTTTATGAGCTCACGGGAGTGTCCTGAAGCAGATGTCGCTGCTTATCTTGATATTTATGGAGTAAGTAATGTTTTTGATGTCCATGTCTTACATACTGGATTGTTAGGTGACCAAGGTGCCGAGCAAAGAAGTAGAGCCATCGCATCATGCAATGACCCAACATTTTGGCATAGAGTTTTATCCGAGGGGAAACTTTATGATCCAAAAGTGCATGACTTCACTTTAACAATTGAAGAGAAGTATCCAGGAGCATTGCAACTTTTTGCAGCAGAATAAAATAGGTGCCGAAACTCTTTTTGGTTACATTCTCGAATTAACGTATAGTGTTTACATAAGTGAGATTTACTTTCCCAGTTATTACCTATTTCACTGAACAGAAACGCAACATTTAAAAAACAATTCGATTTTCCCCACGGGTATGGCACGAAAAAAAGTTGTTGAAGATGAAAATATCCGGACGATTAAGAAAATCCTTGAGACAGGGAACATGGTCATTGGGACAAAAGAAACCATAAAAAATATGCGTTTGGGCAGACTAGCGACGGTCTATGTCACGAGTAACTGTCCTGTGGGAGTAAACAATGATCTTGCTCACTATAAGAGCATCAGTGGTACCGAGGTTATACAGCTCGAACAACCGAATGACGAATTAGGAATTATTTGCAAAAAGCCATTTGCGATTTCTGTATTGGGCGTTCTTAAAGGTGGAAATTGACCCGAATTAAGTATGATATTAATTTAATTCAGTATATGTCATTGTTTCAAACATTGACCAACAGTAAGGTGCGTGATTGCTTTATTGATACTAATGCCTTACTGACCTTTGTTGTTGAACCCTCACAAGTTGGAAAAGCTGTTGGTAAACGAGGAATTCTTGTGAAACAAATCGAGCGGGCTTTAAATAGAAAGATTAAAATAGTAGCATACAATCCCACGCTGGTTTCTTTTGTGCGTAATATTATCTATCCATTAACGGCAAAAGAGGTACGTGTTGAAGAGGGTATCGTTGTTGTTGAAGCTGATGACAGCAAAACCCGTGGAATGTTAATCGGGCGAAACGGACAAAATCTTCGCAACTATGAATCCATTGCAAAACGATATTTTCCTGAACTCAAAGAAATAAAAGTAGCATGAAATAAAAGTATAATCAAATATAGGTTGTCTACATGGGATCAAAATCATCTGGCTTAAATGCTGCAAAAAAGCTCATGAAGCGAAGGAAGAAATTCAGAAAAAGTAAGAAATCTATCCTTCGACGAATGCTTGATCTTAAAAGAAAATCTGACCCATTAGCAGGATCTTCCCAAGCAAAGGGTATTGTTCTTGAAAAAGTCCAAATTGAGGCAAAGCAGCCTAACTCTGCAATGAGAAAATGTGCACGAGTTCAACTTACCAAGAACGGAAAACAGATCACTGCGTTTGTACCGGGAGATGGAGCAACCAAGCTTGTTGATGAACACGATGAAGTTATCGTAGAATGTATTGGTGGGAAGATGGGAAAAGCAAAAGGCGACATTCCTGGTGTACGATGGCAGATTATCAAAGTAAACGATCAATCATTAGTAGCACTTCTTGCTGGTAAGTTAGAAAAGGCAAGAAAGTAAACCCGATAAAGATAAAATGGAATCTCAAAAAGTATTTAATCGATGGTCCTGTGAGGGAATTACTGTTGCAGATAAAGGGCTCCAGCGCTACCTTAACCTTGAGGGTCCTCTTGTCCCAAGAAGCTGTGGGAGATATGCAGGGAATCGGTTTCACAAATCAAAGATTTTCATTGTTGAGCGACTCATTAACAAAATCATGGTTCCAGGTCATAAAGGAAAAAAACATTTTAAGACATCTGGGCCATCAACAGGAAAATATCACACTGCTTACGATCTTGTTGAGCAGGCATTCTTGCAGATCGAGCAAAAATTGAAGAAAAACCCTATTGACGTATTCACCAAGGCACTTGAAAATAGTGCGCAACGTGAAGAAATTGTTACCATTGAATATGGTGGTGCACGTTATCCAAAAGCTGTTGAATGTTCTCCACAGCGTCGCATCGATAAGGCTCTTCGTCACATGAGCCAGGGAGCGTTTCATCGTTCTTTTAATAGTAAGACTCCTGCTGCCTCAGCATTAGCTGATGAGATCACTGCGGCTTACCAATTAAGCCATTCGAGCAATGCTATTGCAAAAAAGCTTGAAGTAGAACGTCAGGCAGATTCGAGCAGATAAGGTAAGATTTTGCCAGGCATTTTAGAAACCTTTAAATACTCTTTCTCCTCCAAGAATGGTATGGTAAAACAAGTAAAAGAGTCAGCGGTTATGCAACGCACGGTACTTGCTCTTCTTGCATTTGGATTACTTATCCTCGTAGCATCGCTCTCTCTCAAAAACGGAACCATTCAACTGACCGGAATGGCCTTTTCTCAAAACCTCAATGCAGACCATGTTGATCTTATAGCTCGAGAGCTGTGGGCAACAACAAACATACAGCGTGTTGGTGTACCAGTAACCTTTCAATTCCAGATAGAAAACAACGGCAATGATATTCTTGATGAAACCCTCGATGTTCAATTTCAGTATGGTGATGGCTCTGTTGATGTCGTGCAAGATATCCATGGACTCAAGCCAAAAAAGGTGTACACCTTTGATACCACACACACCTACACCGAACCGGGAAATTATGTTGTTACTGCAGCAATCGTAAAACATCGGGCCTTTGAAGAGTCTTCTCGAGAGAATAATAAGGCAACCACAACCGTTGTTATCCAGTAAACACTTCTCGTCCTAGAAACAGAACCAAGAACATAATCTTTATAAACAAGTCCATGTTTCTTTTCAATAGCCCCGTGTAGCTCAACGGCAGAGCGTTCGGCTGTAGATGTCTTCACTTATCGACGAGGTATGAACCTTGGATGATCATAAGTCAGCTGATCCCGGAAGGTTGCTGGTTCGAATCCGGCCACGGGGATTTCTCTTCTTACAATTATACTAGCTCTTATAAAAGAATACGTCTACTTACCGTCACCGCGCCGAAGAGCTTCATGCTCTTCCTTGCATGTCAACCGAGCGTAACCAGTTGGGACGCTGGACGCAACAGTTATCTAAGTTAAAAGAAGTCTACCTGCTCCTTAATGCTTGTACGACTCGCGGAAATGCAATGAGAAACCACGCGGTGTAGTGCTCAGGATGAAGAACGATATCTTTTTGCAACCATGAAAAACTTGCCCATTTCCAGTCTTCAGCTTCCTCGTTATTCAACACTGGCTTTCCGTTATAATGACCAACCAAGACATGAAGAAATTCGTGCTCCTGCAATCCATTGGGAAACTTTACCTCATAGGTAAAGGAACAAAGCTCGTGGAGATCACAATCAAATCCCATTTCCTCTGGTAGTCTTCGATGAGCTGCCAAAGATATTGTTTCGTCGGGTCGCGGATGACTACAGCAGGTATTGGTCCATAACCCGCCAGAATGGTATTTCCCCAATGCACGCTGTTGCAGCATGAGTTCTTTTTTTTCATTGATTACAAAAAGAGAAAATGCCCTATGAAGCCTGCCCTCACGATGGACAGCCATTTTCTCTCCATAACCAATAACTTGGTCATGTTCATCGACTAAAATAAGGGTTTCAGTATGCATGGTATTCAGACAGCGTACAAAATGAAAAAGTTTTTAAGGATTTAGGTTTTTCCTTATCCTTGGAGCAACTGTTTTCTTTCTCGACTATAAATCTCTCCACAAAATCGCAAGCTTTTTAAATGGAAAACAATTTCAAGGGATATGGCAGGAAAGTCTTTCTTTGGTCAAACGCGGCCTTAATAAGCGTGTATTTTAACCAAAAGAGAAATCTATGCCATTTGAAGCAAAAATGCCCTGGTAGTGTAGCTCGGACCAACTAAACAATCTCAAAAATTGCTTTTTTTGGGAGAAACCTATCATGAAGCCCTGTCGCGGCTTCGACCCGGGTTCGAAAACCTTTGAATCGAAAATCCCGGCCAGGGCGTCTTTGTTTCTGAAAAAGCAAGAGAAAGGGCCGGTAGCTCAGGCTGGTAGAGCACCTGACTTTTAATCAGGTGGTCGCGAGTTCGAAACAAGGTAGGCCTAGCCTACTGCGGGAAAGTCTCGTCCGGCCCGTAATCGTGAAGGGTATCATACCATGAAAAAAACCATTACCATAAAAGAACACGTGTTGATGCCAAAACACACCAAACTTTCTGAAAAAGAAAAAAAAGAGCTTTTTGAACGGTACAATATTTCTCTTCGAGAGTTGCCCAAAATCCTGAAATCCGATGCTGCCCTTACTGATCTGAATGTCGAAACAGGTGATGTGATTAAGATTACGCGGATGAATCCTTCCACAGGGCCAACCCAGTTTTACCGAGGTGTGGTTAATGATTAATGCGAAACTCTTAGTTAAGAAATACTTTGAAGAACAGAGCTTTGTTGATTCTGATATCCGTTCCTTTAATGAATTTATCGACCATGAACTCCAAAGAATCATTAACGAAAATAGAGAAGTTGAACCAACCATCATCCCTCACAACATCGAAGAATTTAAGATTCGCTTTGATAAGATTTGGGTGACCAAGCCCGAGATTACTGAAGCAGATGGATCTAAGCGAGCAATTTATCCTATTGAAGCACGACTACGAAAGATAACCTATGCTGCTCCTATCTATATCGATATTAGTGCACACATTAATGGCGCACAGCGGGAATCCTTTACCACACAAATTGGAAGCCTTCCCATCATGTTAAAGTCAAAATACTGCCATCTTAATAAGTTAAGCAAAGAAGAGCTTATTGAAAAAGGTGAAGATCCTGATGATCTTGGTGGTTATTTTATTATTAATGGCACAGAAAAGGTGCTTATTGATGTCGAAGACCTTTCTCCGAACAAACTGCTTGTCGAAGAGAGTTCTGTTGGCCCGTCCCTGTTTGTCGGAAGATTATTCTCAGAGCGCGGTTCCTTTAAGATTCCCCATACCGTTGAAAAAATGAAGGATGGTCTTTTTTATCTTTCATTTACTCGCGTGAGAAGAATTCCTGCAATTGTCATTATCAAGGCCTTAGGTCTCTTAAAAGATGAAGAGATCATGCGCTTTATCACACCAAAAAAGAACGATGAAGTGTTCATTAACCTCTACGAATTTGTCGATATCAAATCTGAAGATGATGCCTTGGACTATATTGCAAAAAGAATAGGAATTACCCAATCAAAGGAGATCCGTGTTGAACGTATGCGTGAAATTTTGGATAAGTATCTCTTACCTCATTTGGGAATTGTGAAAGAAGATCGGCTGTTCAAAGCATATAATCTCTGCAAGCTCATCAAACAGTATATCTTAGTTAGTTCAGGAGAGCTTGATGCTGATGATAAAGACCACTACATGAATAAGCGAGTAAAGTTGAGTGGTGACCTTCTTGCTGATTTATTGCGTGTTAACTTAAAAGTACTTATTGGAGATATGCTCTATAACTTCCAACGTATCGTCAAACGAGGAAAATTCCCTTCAATTAAAGTAGTCATCCGAGACAAATTATTGACCTCGCGTATCTACAGTTCCATGGCAACCGGTGTATGGATTGGTGGAAGAAAGGGAATCAGTCAAAGAATTCAACGCTTGAATTTCCTCGAAACCTTATCGCATTTACAGCGTGTTGTTAGTCCGCTCAGCACGACACAAGAAAATTTTGAGGCTCGAGAACTTCATCCAACCCATTTGGGAAGACTGTGTCCGATTGAAACACCTGAAGGAACAAACATCGGGTTGAGAAAAAACCTCTCATTACTTGCAGAAGTAAGCGGTGACTCTGATGAAGATGAGGTCATAAAATACCTCAAAGAAATTGGTCTTAATCCTGTACACTAGGTGATCTCATGAGCGAAATCTATCTCAACGGAAAATATGTCGGCGATGTGCAAGACGCAAAGGATTTTGTTGCAAAGTTAATTGCGGAAAGAAGAAAAAACAAAGTAACCCATAACCTTAATGTCAGCTATGATCCAAACATCAATAGCATTTTTATCGAAACTTCTCATGGAAGAGTGCGAAGACCTCTCATTGTGGTGAAGGATGGTAAACCAACCTTAACTGAAAAACATTTCCAACAGCTTGAGAAGAACGAAATTAGCTGGTCTGATTTGATCGACCAAGGGATTATCGAATATCTTGATGCATTAGAAGAAGAAAATGCCTATGTTGCGTTCTTCGAGCAGGAGTTAACTGAACAGCATACCCATCTTGAGATAGATCCTCTTGCCATGGTCAGTTTGTGTACCGCACTTGTTCCTTATGGAAATTATAACCAATCTACTCGTTTAAATGCAGGATCAAAAAACCAAAAACAGGCATTAGGATTCTACGCAGCAAATTTTGCTGTACGCATGGATATGGATGTGAACCTGTTGCTCAATCCCCATAGACCGATTGTGCAATCAATCATGCATGATATTGCCGAGTACGATAAACATCCTTCTGGACAGAACGTTGTAGTCGCGATTATGAGCTATGAAGGATACAATATGGAGGACGCCATTATCCTCAACAAGGGTTCTATTGATCGTGGTCTTGGTAGATCTGTCTATTATCGCCCCTCGGTTGCAGAAGAGCTCCGTTATTCCGGAGGATTAGTTGATACTATTTGCGTTCCTGATAAAGATATTAAAGGATATAAAAGTGAAAAAGATTACCGCTTCCTTGAGGAGGATGGTATTATCACGCAAGAATCAGTGGTTAAGGAAGGTGATGTTATTATTGGAAAAACCAGTCCTCCACGATTCTTAAGCAGCTTAGAAGAATACAATCTTGCCACGAGTAGCAGAAGAGAGTCTTCGGTTGCACTGAAACATGGTGAGCAGGGTATTATTGATTTCGTTCTTGTAACTGAGAATGAAGAAGGAAATAAGCTTGTTCAGGTTCGTATTCGTGATGAACGTATTCCCGAAATAGGTGATAAGTTCACCAGCCGACACGGACAGAAAGGAGTTGTTGGATTGATTGTGCCTGAAGCAGATATGCCTTTTAGCGCATCAGGCATTACTCCAGATCTTATATTCTCTCCTCATGGAATTCCTTCTCGTATGACTATTGCACATCTTATTGAATTGTTAGCTGGGAAGGTCGGCTGTCTCTCAGGAAGGTATATCAATGGAACAACCTTCAGTTCTGAATCAGAAACTGATCTACGAAAAGAATTACTGAACATGGGATTTAAAGAAAATGGTAATGAAACCATGTACAATGGGATTACGGGAGAGCAATATAAAGCAAAAATCTTTGTCGGCAATATGTACTATCTCAAGTTAAAGCATATGGTTGCTAATAAATTACATTCACGAGCTCGAGGACCAATCCAGCTTCTCACTCGTCAACCAACCGAAGGAAGGGCAAAAGAAGGTGGCTTGCGTTTGGGAGAAATGGAAAAAGATACCTTTGTTGCACATGGTGCATCCCTTTTGCTCAAAGAACGGTTTGACTCAGATAAAACCATTGTACCGGTCTGTGAAAGTTGTGGTATTATCGCGATTCACGACGAATATAAAAACAGATCGTACTGTGCAATCTGTGGAGATAATGTCACGATAAGTAATATTGAAATCTCCTATGCATTTAAGTTACTCTTGGATGAGCTCAAGTCTTTAGGAGTATATCCACGATTAACACTGGAGAATAAATATTGATACTCTGATAATAAAAATCAACGAAAATAACAAACGTTTTGTGATGAACACCATGACAAAGAAAAAAGAAATGGAAACAGACAACAGCTTAGAGAGTAAAGAATTGTCACCAGAAGAAATAACAGAACAAGCACCGGTAAAAAAAGAAGAGAAAGACTTTGGATTAACCGATGAAGAAAGTCAGATTGTCCACAAGAGAGTGAAGAGTATTATTTTTGGTTTTATGTCTCCAAGTATGATTAAAAAGATGGCCTCTGCTAAGGTTGTAACCCCCGAGTTGTATGATAAAGAAGGATATCCTGTTGATGGTGGTTTGATGGACATCCGTCTTGGCGTTATCGATCCAGGTCTCAAATGTAAAACCTGCGGTTCAAAACTTAAAGAATGTGTTGGTCATTTTGGCTATATTGAGCTTGCACGACCAGTCATTCACGTCAAATTTGTCGGTGTTGTTCTGACACTACTCAAATGTACCTGTCGTGAATGTTCACGTGTTCTTATTCCAAGTCAGAGCATTGATAAATATACGAAACAGCTCGATGAAATTGAAAAGGAGCAGGGTCTTGAAACGCGGAGAAAGCGCATTCGGGAGATTATTGCAAACCTCAAGACCGTTAACAAATGTCCTTATTGTAAAGCGCGTCAGTACAAGATAACCTTAGAAAAACCAACGACGTTTATGGAGAATGAAAAACGTGTCTCTCCCATTGAAATACGTGCACGATTGGAAAAGATAACTGACGATGATTGTTTCCTCTTCGGATTAAATCCAAAGGCAATACGGCCTGAGTGGATGATATTGACGATTATGCCCATCCCACCAGTAACCATGAGGCCTTCCATTACCCTGGAATCAGGAGAACGCTCTGAGGATGATTTAACGCATAAGCTTGGTGATATGGTCCGTATCAACCAGCGTTTGTTTGAAAATATCAACGCAGGAGCTCCTGAAATTATCATTGAAGATCTTTGGGATCTGCTGCAATATCACATTACGACTTTTTTTGATAACAATATTGCCCAGCTTCCGCCAGCCCGTCATAGAAGCGGACAGCCATTAAAGACCATCACTGAGCGTATCAAAAGTAAAGATGGACGTATTCGCCACAATCTTGCAGGAAAACGTACTAACTTCAGCGCTAGAACCGTTATCAGCCCCGATCCCATGATTGACCTAGATGAGGTTGGTGTCCCAAAAATCATTGCCATGAAATTAACTGTTCCTGAAGTGATGAACGCTTTGAATGAGAAATATTTGCGAACGTTTTTGGAAAAGGGACCAAATCAATATCCTGGAGCTAACTATATTATTCGACCGGATGGAAAAAAGAAAAAAATTACTGAAGAAACCAAGGAACAGATCATTGAAGAGGTTAAGCCTGGTTATACCGTAGAGCGCCATCTTCTTGACGGAGATATTGCCATATTTAACCGACAACCAAGCTTGCACCGTATGTCCATGATGTGTCACCGTATTAAGGTATTGCCTGGAAGAACCCTTCGTCTCAATCCTGCAGTCTGTCATCCTTATAATGCAGATTTTGACGGCGATGAAATGAATCTCCATATCCCACAAACTGAAGAGGCACGTGCAGAGGCTGAAATTCTCATGGAAGTACAAACCCAACTGATCAGTCCACGATACGGATTGTGTGTTATTGGTTGTGTCCAGGATGCGCTCTCAGGAAATTATTTACTTACCAAAGAGTTAGCATTAACCAGAGATGAAGCCATTGATCTGCTCTTTGCTATTGGTCACTATGATTTATCTCGACTACCAAAGAAAAAAATGGTCTCCGGTACTGAAGTGTTCAGCGTGTTGTTACCAGAAGACTTTAATTATCGTGGGACAGCGAAGGATGGTACACCATTAATTATTGAAAATGGAAAGATTGTTGAAGGGTATCTAGATAAGAATAATTTAGGTGAGGAATCTGGATTACTTCTCCGTAATCTTCATAAGCAATACGGTCAGAAAGCAACCTTGGACCTTTTAGGTAAGTTCTTCCGATTAGGTATCAAAGTTCTTCTGAAGGTTGGACTTTCCTCACCCATCTCTGACACTGATCTTCCACCAACAGCCCAAGAAAAAATAGCCGAGGTTCTTGATAAAGCGTATCAAGATGTTAACGCACTCATTAAAGAATTCGAGAGTGGAAACTTAGAAGCTTTCCCGGGAAGGAGTGTACGTGAAACACTAGAGCTTCGTATTCTTGAAACGCTCAACAAAGCGAGAAACAGAACCGGACAACTTGTTGCAGAACACTCGACGCAAGGAACAGCCACCATGGTCATGGTAAAATCAGGTGCACGAGGGAATTTCTTGAATTTGGCTCAGATGGCCGCTTGTGTAGGACAACAGGCTATGCGTGGAAAACGAATTACTAAGGGATACCGTGACCGAACTCTCTCATGCTTTAAATCTAATGATTTGGGAGCAACGGCTCATGGATTTATCAGAGGAGGATTTAAATCAGGCTTAACCCCAGCTGAGTTTTTCTTTATGGGAATCACCGGACGAGACTCACTGATGGATACCGCATTGCGAACACCAAAATCCGGATATCTCTACAGGAGATTGGCTAATGCTTTACAAGACTTACGGGTAGAGTATGATTATACGGTTAGAGATGCCAGTGGAAGAATTATCCAATTCCTTTATGGTGATGATGGCATTGATGTCTCCAAATCAGAAAACGGAACATTGAATGTGCAAACGATTGTCAATCAAGTAGTCAAGCCAAAAAAATAATTAATGATTAGATAAAATAATTGTTAGGTGAGAAAATGACAACTCCTGATGTGCCCCAAGGATATCTTACAAAGATAAGTGAACTATTGCCAAAAAGTGCCAGTAAGAAGACCGAACAAGAAGTCATTGAACTTCTGAATAAAGAATACAAGGAATCTCTTGTCCATCCAGGAGAAAGTGTTGGTCTTATTGCTGCTGAATCTATTGGTGAGCCAGGTACCCAGATGACCTTAAACACCTTCCACTTTGCTGGTGTCGCAGAGATGAACGTCACTATGGGATTACCACGGATTATTGAAATCCTTGATGGCAGAAGTACTATTCAAACCCCTATGATGGAAATATTCCTCAAAAAGCCGTATAATGAAGGCAAAGATATCCGTAAGCTGGCACACTCTATTCGAGAAACAACCCTCCAGGAAGTGGTGACTGAGTTTATCATTAATGTTGCTGAAAGTAGTATTGAACTTCAGGTCAATGAAGACAAACTAAAAGAGTTAGGATTAACATCAGCTTATGTTCTCAACCGGATTACCAAAGAGGTAGGGAAACACGGTGTGAAGAAGGAAGGGGATTTGATTACGGTTAAGCTCAAGAGCAAAGACGAACGATTGAATGAGGTCTACAAGCTCAAAGAGAAATTAAAAGATATATATCTCTCAGGAGTAAAAGGGATTAGACAAGTATTGCCAGTCAAGCGAGGAGAAGAATATCTGATTATTACCGCTGGTTCTAACTTTAAGGAAGTCTTGACGCTTCCCGAGGTAGACACCACACGAACAACAACGAATAACATCTATGAAATTGAGGATGTGTTGGGAGTTGAGTCTGCTCGTCAAGCTATTGTTGAAGAGGTGTTTAAGGTTATTGAAAGTCAGGGATTAAATGTCGACCGACGACACATTTTACTTGTTGCAGATACCATGTGTACCAGCGGACGTGTCAAAGGAATTACTCGGTATGGTGTTGTTAGTGAAAAATCAAGTGTCCTTGCACGAGCATCCTTCGAGACGCCGATCAAGCATATTGTTGAAGCTGCCATGGTGGGAGAACAAGATCACTTAACCAGTGTTGTGGAAAATGTCATGCTCAATCAGCCAGTTCCTGTTGGTACTGGATTGCCAGGCTTAGTCACTAAAGTTGTCAAGGCACAGCATGAATGAAACGAGCTTCCTTTCAACACTACAGACCGGGAATCAAGCATTCTGGGGCTTTTTTGATTGGTGGGGCATACTGATTTTGTTTGCCGGCATTGTGCTTCTCTTGTATTTTTTCCGTGGGTTTTATCTGACCCGGTCCTTGTTTCTTGACCTTCTTGATTTTGGCTTTGGATGGGTAACCTATGCGTTTTATCTTCTTGGATTGCAGGAGCATCCAACAGCCTTTCTCGTCTTCCATACCATGAATATCCTTGTGGCTGTCTATATCTGGTATAGTTCACGTACACGCCTCCATTGGATTGCTCAGATACTCGTTTTTCTCAAAGGAGTCTATATTTCTCCTAATCCCTGGTTTCCAACAAATGTATTTCCCCTCGTAACCTTTTTCGGGTTTACCTGGAACACTGCACGAAAGGAAAAGAAAAAAGAAAAGGAAGCAAAGAAAAGACTTCGGGAAATTGAACAGGAAAAAGGAAAAGATAGCGATCTCGAAGAGACCGAAGTAGGAATGGAAAAGGAAGCGAAAAAAGAAGCATTTGGAAAAGCAGCGCAACAACGAGTGATCCTTGAACAACAGATCAACTATAGAGAGACAGCCGAAGAGGTAAAAGAGCTTCTTAGAGAAGCAGAGGAAAAACTCAATAGAATAGGAACTGCACCTGAGGCAGAATCCTTAATGTATGAACAACTGAGCACTACCTTTGCAGAGGCAGAGGAACGTGCACCTCATGACCCAGCGTACGCAATCCAGATACTTCTTGCTCTTCAAAATGAACTTAATGAACTCATCGAACGGCTTGACAAACTGCTCGAAGATGAGGAGCAACAAAAGGAGTAATAGGTGAATAAAAATGCCAATAGATATAACCTCTTCAGAAAAGAAACAGAAATGCTTGTAGATGGGCTATACTAAGGTCTAGATTTTGGTAGAAAGGGACAGTATGACAGAGCAATTGAAACCAAAGGTTTATATACAAACGACACTCTTTTGTCTATCTTGGTGAAGAAAGTGGGACCAGTACCTGAACGAACACCAAGTGGCATTCCAGGGTTCGACAAATTTGTTGAAGGGGGCTTTGTTAAACAGTCGGTTAATCTTATTGCTGGTGGACCAGGATCAGGGAAAACGATTTTTCTCGAGCAATTCATGTATAATGGCGTTGTCCAGTATAAAGAGAAGGGTCTCTTTGTATCCTTTGAAGAAGATGTGCAACATCTCAAGAATGATGCCTCTCGTTTTGGATGGGACTTTAATGCATTAGAGGCAAAGGGCATGTGCATTTTTGTATATTCAGGACCATACACCATTGCTGATATCCAATCACAATTTGTCATGCTTCTTGAAAAGACAAAAGCCCAACGGGTATGCATTGATTCACTCTCGGTGTTTACCATGAGCATCAAGGATGAGTACATGACGAGAAAACAATTATTCTCCTTAATCAATCTGTTAAAGAAATTTAACTGTACGGTACTTATCAGTTCAGAGGTTGTTGGTGAACCTCCCTTGGACATGTCTAGTGGTGGTGGAGCAGGAAGATACAGCAGAGATGGCGTTGAGGAGTTTGTTGCTGACTCGGTTATTTCTTTACATAGTATGGGATTGGGCGGCGAGGCTGATCGTGCATTGCGCATTGTCAAGATGCGGCAAACAAACCATGAACGTGGTCCTATTCCCATGAAGATCTCTGAAAAGGGCATTGTGGTTAGTGCAAACCAGTAGCCACGTCACGAAGT